>JAOUMJ010000013.1 GCA_029881495.1 Nitrospinota bacterium
ACTCGAGAAGCGCAGTTGCCAAATTTATCAGTTGATATGGATAAAAGGGAGGTGCAGCTGAAGCATGAAACGAAAGGGGAGTTCGAGGAGCTTTTATGGAAAATAATCTCCGAGCAGATGCCGGCAGCATACCTTGAAAATTACACCGAGATAAAAACTCTGGCACATAATGTATATCCTCAACAACCTAATCTTATACTTACTTCAACTGGATGGTATGGTGATGATATTTTTAAAATATGGGCAGCTGAAAATGCAGAGCGTGGGGTGAAATTATGTGGTTTTCAGCATGGAGGTCACTATGGTACCGCATTATATAATTCAGATGAATCTCATGAATTGAAAATTTATGATCGCTATTATACTTGGGGGTGGAAAACTGAGGGTAATGGAGAAACAAAAATACTGCCTGCTCCAAAATTTGAAAAGAGCAAGAAAGGGCTTTCCGCAAACCCAGAAGGAAAGCTGTTGCTGGTGCTGGGAGTTATGCCACGCTATTTTTATCTTTTGTATAGCGTTCCCATTTCAGCTTCAGATGTTCTTGAATATTGGAATGACCAGTATAGGTTCGTACGATTTCTTAATGAAAAATGCAAGGAAAGTCTTTTAGTCCGTACTTACACTCATGATTACGGATGGAGCCAGAAAGAGAGGTGTAAAGATGAAATGCCTGGCATCAACGTATACAACGGAAATATTTCACTATCGGAGCAATTGCGTGAGGCACGGCTTTTTATCGGTACATATGAAGCGACTACCTATCTAGAGACCTTCTCTAGTAATTTCCCGACAATACTTTACTGGAATCCAAAGCATTGGGAACTTAGAGAATCGGCCAAGCCTTATTTTGATAAATTGAAAAGAGCAGGAATATTGCACGATTCACCTGACTCAGCTGCAGAAAAAGTGAATGAAATATTTCCTGATGTGAAAGGCTGGTGGAATTCAGATGAAGTCCAGAAGGCAAAAGACGAATTTTGTATCCGCTTTGTAAATACGAGTGATAAGTGGATTGAAGAATGGAAAAGCGAGATTATTACTTTCGCTAATAAAAACTAAAAAATAGTTGCGAATATAGCGAATTCAAGAATAGAAAACAGCAACGTTTATTAAAATACAATAATTATTTAGTGCAAATTAAATCTGTCAAGTCCCGTTT
Source organism: Nitrospinota bacterium (assembly GCA_029881495.1). Lineage (NCBI taxonomy): Bacteria > Pseudomonadati > Nitrospinota > Nitrospinota bacterium. The sequence continues at coordinate 1,160 of JAOUMJ010000013.1, forward strand.
TGCCCTGTCAGTAATGGCAAATCTATTTCGCGGATTCCTCTCTTTTGTTACTGGAATAATAATTGCCAGGAATTTGGGGCCTGAGCAGTATGGTAATTTCAGCTTTTTGCTAGGAACTTTTATTGCGGTAAGGCAACTGTTGGATATGGGGACTTCAAGTGCATTCTATACGTTTATTGCCAAGAAAAAACAGCCCGGGTTATACATAGTAAGCTATTTTGCCTGGCAGGCGATGCAATTCGTTTTAGTGGTAGGCGTAATTATTTTGATTCTGCCTCGAGAATGGTTTGAAACATTATGGGGAGGGCATGAAAAGCAGATCGTGATAACAGCATTTACTGCTGTTTTTATGCAGCAACAGGTTTGGCAGACAGTTTTAATGATTGCTGAATCCAGACGGTTGACATATGTGGCGCAGTTGCTGAACTTGGGCATTTCCGCGGGACATTTAATGCTTGTATCAGCATTGGTTATTTCCGGGGAGATCACGATTGAAATATTATTTTATCTGATTGTCGGAGAGTATCTGGCTGGAATGATAATCGCCTATAAACTGCTCGGGGGGACTGGAGATAAAGATAAAATAGAATTTGATTTCAAGAAAATGCTTAGTGAATATCTTGTTTACTGCACTCCGCTTGTCATTTACATGTCACTGGGATTTCTTTATGAATTTGCCGACAAATGGCTATTGCAGAATTTTGGCGGGGCCGTTCAGCAAGGTTTCTACGGTATTAGTTATCAGTTCGCTTCCGTAAGCCTAATAGCGACAATGTCAATGTTGAAGATATTTTGGAAAGAGATGGCAGAAGCCAAGCAGAATGAAAATTTGGAAAGGATGAAAAGTTTATATAGAAAAACATCGAGATTTCTATTTTTCATCGGTGGATTTATTAGTGGGCTTCTCATTCCCTGGAGTGGTGAAATTGTCAAACTTACGCTTGGCGCTCCCTTCATCGCAGGAACAACGGCACTTGCCATTATGTTTCTTTATCCGCTACACCAGTCTATGGGGCAGATAGGGGGAACGATGTTATTGGCTACTGGTCAGACCAAGGCTCAGACCATGCTGGGGGTAATATTTATGAGTCTTAGTATGCCGGCAACATATTTTGTGCTTGCTCCCAACGATTCGATAGTCCCCGGACTGGGTATGGGGGCGAACGGAATGGCAATTAAGATGGTTGTTATGAACATTTTAAACGTTAATCTCATTGCTTGGTGGATTTCAAAATATTTCAAATGGGATTTTGATTGGTTTCATCAATTTTATATAACGTTCATGGTGCTGGCTGTAGGGTATTTTGCATATTATGTCGCAAACGGAATAGTCGGAGTGGAATCATATCTGATTCTCAGAGTTGCAATTTCGATAATAGTTTATTCTCTTTTTATCGGTATTATTACCTGGAAAAATCCAGCATCAATAGGTTTTGCCAAAGAAGAAATTAGAATTATGTTTTTTAATATATTCTCTAAAATAAACAAGCCAGGCAGGGATGTTGTGCAAATTTAGGTTGTCAGCAGGAAGGTTAGAAGAATTGCGTCACTCACACAACTATGATAGCATTCTGCGGTATTTGAATAGGCAGAATATGAAGACTCCTTTTGCCAATTTTCTATTCAAACAGAATTAAATAATAACTTCATTTATTAAAGGACTATTTACAAGTGACGGAAATTATCAAAGAACTATCAGAAATATATAAACAAAGTGATGAAGGGATTTTTATAGTTGACGATAGCGGCTATTGGTCAAATTTGAATAGAGATGAAAATGCTGCGTTAATTGAATCCCTTAAAATAAAATCTCCCCGCGAAGCGATTAAAGAGTCGCCAATGCCTCAACTTGAGACCGTAATATTCTCACCAAAAAGACCGGCCGGACTGGAGCTTTTAAAATTGAAAGGAACTGAAGTCTGCATAGATTTCGGGTGTATGTGGGGAGCACTGACAATACCCCTAGCAAAGATGTCAAAATTCGTAATGGGAGTGGATCAGACTATTGATTCTTTAAGGTTTCTTATGGCAAGGGCGAGGTCGGAAAAGCTTGAAAATGTAGCGACAATGTGCAACAACCTGAAGAAATTTCCGGAACTTAAGAACAAAATAGATGTAGCAGTAGTAAACGGGGTATTGGAATGGATACCCGAATCAAATCTGGTAGAATTAAAAAACTATTTTGGTAAAAGTGAAAAAAGAGAATATTCAAAAAATCCAGGCGAAGAACAAAAGGAATTTCTAAGAAATGTATTAAATAACCTTAAAAAAGATGGTAGGCTCTACCTTGCAATCGAGAACCGGTACGATTTCAAGATGTTTTTTGGCGCACCGGATCCTCATGCGAATATATTGTTTGCTTCCATTTTGCCGAGGCGAATGGCCAGCATTCTTTCAAAATTCAAACTAAAACGACCTTATGTAAACTGGCTTTATTCCTTCAGAGGGATAAAAGAGCTTTTGTTGGAAACCGGATATGCTAAAGTCGACCTGTATTGTTGTTTTCCTGATTACCGGTATCCAGAGAAAATATTTCCATATGAAAATGGTATTAGTGATTTCAGCGGAGTCATTTCACCGCGCAATTCTAAAGGTAAATTAACATTAAAGAGAGCATTTGTCAGGGCAGCCGAATTGATAATATTCAGGTACCTGAAGTTGAAATCCTTATCGCCATCTATAATTGCAATAGCACACAAGTAATGGAACTTGTAAGAAACTGTTCACATGGAAGCGACATAGTCACTTATTTTGAAAAACGCGGGAAGCAAATTAAAGTCATTAAAACTTCACTTACGAAGGAAGGAAGAGAGAATTTAAAAAAAGAGATAGAAGGGCGGCTTTGGTATTCAAGGCAATTAAATCATGAAAATAAAAGCGTACCCGCTACTGTTGTCATAGATTCAGCTCATTATATGCGTATCGAATATGATTACTTGCAAGGAGTAAAGGCAGATTGCAGGAAAGGATTGGTTCCAAATGCCGGGATATTGGAAAAACTTGTAGGGCATTACGCCAGTATATGGCCGTATAACAATGGTGAAAGTACAACGCTTCACGGAGATCTTTCAATTGATAACGTAATAGAAGGTGATGGCTGCATTCGCATTATTGATTGGGAGCACTTTCGTGAAAGTTCAACATTTTGGGGATATGATGCATTATACGCAATTTTTGAAACTTTATGGTTTGGGATGCGGGAGCGAGCCAAGCCACAATCAAGAGAAATAAAAATAATTAAAAAACTTATAAGTATTTTAAATTCAACATCTTTTTTACAACGAGACAACAAGGATAAACCCTTGATGTCAGTAATTGGATATTTGCAAAATAACAAGGCAATGTGGGGTGAACAACTAGAAAAATGCCCAAATAAACTTCCGGTTTTATTATACTCCAAAGAACAAGTGTCACTTATTGATCACATGATATCTGAAAAGGATAGTGATTAACGTGAGACGGTTGTATCAACAAGAATGGCATGGGATACGATTTGATTCTTTCGCAGAAGTTTCATCAAGCCACCTTGCAAATGGTGAATTCTATAAATTGTTTTATAGCGTCTTTTTTAAAAAATATCGCAATTGGCAGGAATTGGATGAAAATTGGGTCAAGCTTAAAAAGGAGACGATGAATTTTATCAAAAATCGTATTGGTTCGGATAAAAATAAATCAATTCTCTCAATTGGATGCGGTCTCGGTCTCATAGAAGGTTGGTTGGTTGAGGATGGATATGAGAATTTGGAAATTTCAGAAATATCCGAAATTCCGATCTCCTGGATAAGCCAGAAAATCCCAACCGAAAAGAGGCATATTGGTTTATTTCCAGCGTGTGTGCCTGAGAATAGAAAATATGATTATATTTTGCTAGTAGCAGTCGAATATTTTTACAACGATAAAGAATTGAGAAAATTTCTGGCAGATGTTAAGAACCTTCTTGTACCAAGTGGGACATGTCTTCTTATTTCATTCCCGGATGAGGATAATGGCCTACTTTATTTAATGATTGATACGGCGAAGGAGTATTTAAAACGCATCTTAGGAGTATTAGGTTTAAGAAATATTGGCCAATTTTGGGGATACGTTAGAACTCCTGCTGAACTCGAAGCCTCAATGAAGAGCGCAGGTTTTAACGACGTAACTGGAACCTTTATCGATACGAACACCTCTTGGAAAAATTATAGTGTTGTTGGACGCAATAATTGAATAATAGAATGAATCGAAAATGATCAGATTATCTAAGTCGATTGTCGGTCAGATTGAAGCTGAAGCAGTGGCAAAAGTAATTTGTGAAGACGGATACCTCGGCATGGGAAGCGAGGTGAAGCTTTTCGAGGAAGAGATAGCAACCTTCATAGGGGTCCCTGCGGAAAACATATGTTGTGTAAATTCAGGAACAGCAGCTTTGCATCTGGCAGTTCAAGCGGTAACAGAACCGGGCGATGAAGTGCTGGTTCAATCTTTAACTTTTGTTGCTTCCTTTCAGGCAATAAGCGGTGCTGGCGCTGTGCCGATACCTTGTGAAGTATTACCTGAAAGTATTACGCTAGATATTGAAGATGCCAGGAAGAGGCTTACAGAAAAGACAAAAGCTGTGATGCCGGTTCACTATGGCAGCAATCCCGGTAACCTTGACGCTATTTATGAATTCGCCGAAAAGGAAAACTTGCGCGTAATAGAAGACGCAGCACATGCATTTGGTTGTAAATACAAAGGGAGAAATATCGGTTCATTTGGTGATATTATCTGCTTCAGTTTCGATGGAATAAAAAATATAACGAGCGGAGAAGGGGGTGCTATTGTAACCTCTGACAGGAATGTTATGGCACTGGCAAAAGATGCACGACTCCTCGGTGTGGAGAAAGATACTGAAATGAGATTCAACGGTAAAAGGAGCTGGGAGTTTGACGTGAAACATCAAGGCTACCGTTTTCATATGAGCAATATATTTGCCGCAGTAGGGAGGGTTCAGCTTGGGCGGTTTATCAGTGAGTTCGCACCCAAGAGAGTGGCAATAGCTGAAAAGTACCGTGAGCTACTTGATGGAGTAAAAGGATTAAAGCTCCTTGAATCGGATTTACGATTCGTTGTGCCGCATATAATGCCGGTGAGGATTCTTGATGGTAACCGTGACGGGTTAAAGGATTATCTGGAGAAAAAAGGGATTCAGACAGGAATACACTACAAACCTAATCACATGTTAAGCTTGTACGGAGATAGAGCCTATGACCTTGGCACTTCGGAAAAACTTTATAGCGAGCTTCTGAGCCTCCCGCTTCACCCTGAAGTAACAGAAGAACATGTAGTCAATATTTGTGAAAGTATTAAAAGCTATTTTTGATGATTTATTAAGGAGTAATATGAAAGTAATTATTCTTTGTGGCGGGCTAGGAACAAGGCTTAGCGAAGAGACGCAAATAAAACCGAAACCGATGGTCGAGATAGGTGGAGATCCTATTCTTAGGCATGTAATGAAAATATACGACAAGTACGGATTCAATGAATTCGTTTTAGCCCTGGGATATAAGGGAGAATATATAAAGGACTACTTCCTCGATTACCATCCCCTTACGAGCGACGTAACTGTGCACCTCTCCTCAGGCAAGGTGGATTATGCAAACCCTACCGCGGAAGACTGGCATGTGAAGATGATAGATACCGGGAAGGACAGCATGACCGGCGGGAGACTTAATAGGTTGAAAAACGTGTTAAAGAATGAAAATACTTTCATGATGACATACGGTGATGGGGTTTCCGATGTAAACATAAAGTCATTGCTTGATTTCCATAAAAAGCATGGGCAGATAGCAACGGTAACGGCTGTGCGTCCACCTGCCAGATTTGGCGGAATGGTATTTGAAGGAGATAAGGTTGTCGACTTCAAGGAAAAACCGCAGACTGGAGAGGGGTGGATAAACGGAGGTTTTTTTGTTTTTGAGAAAAAGATTTTTGATTATCTGCATGGCGATAGTACAGTTCTGGAAAAAGAGCCGCTTGAAAATCTTGCGAAAGATGGGGAACTTATGGCTTACAAACATGAAGGCTTCTGGCAGTGCATGGACACTGTGCGGGACAGGAATTTCCTTGAATCCCTCCTTGAGCGCAATGAAGCGCCATGGACTAAATAGGTAGAGCAGATATGTTTTCAGGTTTATATAGAGGCAAGCGTGTTTTTGTAACTGGGCATACAGGGTTTAAAGGTTCATGGCTTACTGCATGGCTATTAAATCTGGGTGCGGATGTCGGCGGATTTTCCATAGGTGTTCCAACAGAGCCTTCCAATTTCAAAGTTCTGGATTTGGAGAAGAGGATAACGCATTTCGCGGGAGATATCAGAGATAGAAAGTTGTTAGGCGATGCGATCGATAGCTTTAAGCCTGAAGCAATATTTCATCTTGCCGCACAGCCGATTGTCAGGGAATCATTTGCTGATCCTGTAACAACATTTGAAACTAATGTTATGGGTACGATGAATGTTCTTGAATTGCTAAGAACAAGGCCTTCAATTAAAGCTGGAATAATCATCACAAGTGATAAATGCTATAAAAATCTTGGCTGGACATGGGGATATAGGGAAAACGACACTCTTGGCGGGGGAGATCCATATAGTGCTTCAAAAGCCTGCGCCGAGCTGATATTTCACTCTTATTGTGAATCATTTTTGAAGATGGGGAGTACAAGAGTAGCGACTACGCGCGCTGGCAATGTAATTGGGGGTGGCGACTGGGCAGCAGACAGGATTGTACCTGATACGGTGAGAGCCTGGAGCAAAAAGAAATCAGTAACTGTACGGTACCCAAAGGCTACTCGTCCTTGGCAACATGTCCTCGAACCGTTAGGCGGCTACCTTTGGCTTGGCGTAAAACTGCTGGAGGGCCAGGAAAATGTGAACTGTGAATCATTCAACTTTGGACCAATGGCTAGTGTTAACCAGCCTGTTGCTGCTCTTCTTGAAGAAATGAAAAAATATTGGTCAGTAGCTGAATGGGAAATTGAAAAAGTTGATGAATATCAGGAGGCTTCATTATTAAAGCTATCCTGCGATAAGGCTTTAAATGCGCTAGGGTGGGAAGCATCACTTTCATTTGCCGAGACTGTCCGTATGACATGTGAATGGTATCAGGCGTATTATGAAAAAGGTGGTAAAGGAATTTACGATCTCACCATGGAGCAGATAAATAATTATGTAAGCATTGCCTCGGACAAAGGGCTTGAATGGACAAAGTAACCGGGATGAACAAGAGCGGAATCGAAGGACTTCAAATAACACCCCTTAAGCAAATCGATGATGAAAGAGGCTCTGTGCTCCATATGTTGAGAAGCGATTCTGAGATTTATATAGGGTTTGGGGAGATATACTTTTCGTTTGTAAAGCAAGGGGTTGTGAAAGCCTGGAAACGGCATAAAGTGATGACTCAACATTTTGCAGTTCCTGTTGGGAGAATAAAACTTGTTCTATTCGATGACAGGAATGCAAGCAGTACAAAAGGAAATATAGAAATTATCGAGATAGGAAGACCGGACAAGTATGAACTCGTCAAAATCCCACCGCTTGTGTGGTATGGATTCAAGGGGATAGGCGAAGGGGAATCAATGATAGCAAACTGTACTGATATTCCGCATGACCCTGAGGAAGTGGAACGATGCGACATTGATACCTCTGATATTTCTTATGCATGGTAAGTAAAAACTCATTTTTTCCAAATTACCTGGAACCACATGTTTTATTAAATGCATATGTATATGGGGATTAGATACATATTTTGTATTCATTTGATTAACTGTGCTATATGCACAAAATGTATATAATTTAAAAGACGAAATATATGAGTATATTTAAGATCAGATTTTCAAGAATAATAATATTTGGCCTGTTAATTTTCTATGTTGTATGTGGATATATATATTTGAATGTTGAAAATGCGCATATAGTTGATACATATAGCATGGTATTGTTATTTATCATTATAGCGATACTGATTTTATTCCAAGTTGTCCCTAGCAAGTATGACAGGCCTCTTTTCCTTTTATTTTCAATATTCGTTTTCCAGAAGTACTGTTTGTCTATTTTATTTATGCTTTTGCTTCCAGAATATGGAAGGAAGGAAATGGTAGAGGCATATCAGGTATATGACTCTGCGCAATTTAATAGCATTCTTGTATATTGCATATTCGGAACAATATTGCTTGGGTTAGGAACAAAGATAGGCGGAAGCATCGCAAATAAAAAAGTATTTTATGAAAATATAAACTTTCTGGACAGGTTAATGCTGAAAATTAACCCGGCCGCAATATTAATGATATTTCTTGTCTTGTCTTCGTATTCTTTATATTTGAACTACTATTATAGTATTGGAAGGCATTATTCTGCTTCTGTTGACACCGGATTAAACTTCCTCAATATATTCAAAAACACTTCGTGGATATTTTACATATCATTGGCTTACGTATCTTTCTTTTGGGGGATCTTAAAGAGATACCAAAAAAAAATTGTCATATTGACAATTGTATTAATAATAGCAAGTTCTATCGCACAAGGATCAAGGTCATATATTTACGTTTATTTTATTTTGGCAATTTTAATAAAAACTGTTACGGGTGGTGACTTCAAGGTGGCATTTAAAAAAACCATATTTGCGATCTTGATTATAATCACCGCAATAACAAGTTATCCCATAGCTTTAGGTATTAGAAATGCCGGAAGAGCGGAAAACTATTCAGTCGCAAATTTAGCAAAGCAGATTAAATATGCCTATTTTGCTAATGAAAATCCATATGGTGTTATGACAATGGATATTATTTCTAGATTAACAATGATCGAACCGTCATTTAGAATATTAAACGATTTGGAAGTTAACAGCGTTGAAGATAATGTTACAGTAATCGGTGATATTAAAAGGATTATTAATGGAATGGTGCCAGGCGACTTATTTTCTGACGTTATATATCATACCAGACTATATGCATATGTATATCAAGGTAATTATATTCGATACAACACTGTTGAATGGGGATACTATGAATATTGCTATGCTCTTTTCGGTACTTTCGGTGGCCTGATATTTGTTTTGTTTATTTCGGCAGTGCTCGGTAGTATTTGGAAGCTCGCACTAATTAGGAATTATGGGTTTAAATCAATTTTGTTGGTATTTTTCATCATGATTTATTGGACAATGTTAAAAAACATGGGTATGTCATATGTAGTTGCAAATGCTGTTACCGAGATATTTGTATTCTTGTTTTACCTCCCGGTTGCATGGCTTTTATCGCAATTAATGGGCAAGTATTATCTACGCAAAAAGTTATTAATTGTAAATAAAGAGAGAGTCGGACAATTTTGAAATGGAAAGTGATGTTCCAGCTAAGTTTGTTTGGAAATCCACAATCATTTAAATATATTACTAATAATTAATTCGAACAAAATATATTTCCAGCATTAGATGTTTGTAAAAGTAGGTAGTCAGGCTAATTGATTATAGGAAACTATGAAAAGTAATATATTCGCGGTTTTTGGATCAGTTTTTGCTGGGCTATTTGTTTTTATAATATCAACATATAACCTGCAAGATTTTAACTCGGAGGACATAGGGTTAGGAATAAATACCCAAAGTAAATCGGGCTATAGAGATAGCAGATTGATCTCCAGTAATGTGATGGAAGATGTGAACGAGATAGTAGATAATTTTAGATATTACAAGAATAATAATAAATACCATACAGCGCTGCTGCTAGGTGCATCACAGCTACACGCGATTAATGCGTTGCAAGAAAGTGATCTGCTGGCTGTCGAAGTGGCAAATTCGAGAGCTTTTGAAAATTCAGATAGCCTTGTCTATTTTCAACTGTCTAAACCAAATGCAAATTTTCATGATGTGCTAGGGATGTACCTAGCCTTTACGCTGGAGAATAATGAACATCCGGATTATTTGGTTTTGCCATTTGTATACGATGACTTGAGAGAAACGGGAATGCAGAATGATGTTATTAAGCATTTGCCAAACAATATACAGGAGATATTGCCATTTGAATCCGAAGGGACTAATCAAATTATTTCCTTGGCAAACCTAGAAAATAATGCGGTTTCAATTGGAACTGACGATCCGGTTAAGGATATTACGATGAGTAACTCGCCTCAGGATGCAGTGGAAAAATATATTATTCGGTCCCTTGAGGGATTTTCAAAGTCGTATGAAAAACGCGGTAATTTGCAATCGTGGATTGAGTTTCAAATGAAATACTATTTCAGGAAAACAAAAATAGGAATTAAAAGGATCTACTTGGCTAGCACAAATAAACATTATATGCCGATAGAACATATACAAGATAAGATCTCGCATTGGAATATAAAAGCCTTTATATCTTTATTGAAAATTACCAATTTTAACGGGGTAAAGGTATTTGTTTACCGTCAACCTCATAGGCCGGATAAGCCTGAGTATTTTATGCATAACAGGAAGGAGTATGATCGATACTTTGCTTACATCTCTGAATTATGTATTGAAAATTGCCAGGTAATCGGTGATTTTGAATTGCTGGTTCCAAGTGAATACTATGGATTAAATATTGATGGTTTTCCAGATCCATTTCATTTCCAGGGGATTGGCCATAAGTTGCTTGGAGAGAAAATTCACACTTCCTTGAAAGCTCAAATTCAGCTTTCCTCAATAAATAGACACGTAGTATCTCGATGATTTTATATAAGGGCGCTGCAAATTAATGTTGTTTAACAGTATAACCTACATCCTGTTTTTATCGTTTGCAGTGTTTGCTTACTGGAATTTACCGTATAGATATAGGATTACCTTTCTGTCCGGTATGAGCCTTTTGTTTTATTCCTTTTGGAGAGTAGAGTTTTGTCTATTAATTATATTTTCTGCAGGCGTAGATTTTATAGCGTCGCGAAAAATATATGGTTCTGAAGACGAAAGAAAAAGGAAGATTTATCTTGCAATAAGTCTTGTTACCAACCTAGGTCTGTTAGCAATATTTAAATACACATACTTTGTATATGATAATATAAGCTTCATTGCAACTCAGGCAAATTATAGATTCCCTTCGTTTGATTCTATTGCGATTAAGATAATTTTGCCTCTAGGAATATCTTTTTATACTTTTCAAACTATTAGTTATACGATTGATGTCTTTCGGAAAATAGTGAAACCAATAGACAATTTTAATTTGTTTCTTGCTTATGTCATTTTTTGGCCGCAATTAATTGCAGGTCCTATCTTACGATTCGGTGAGGTAGTTCCTCAGCTTGTTGAAGAAAAGAAGTTTATGCCAGAATTGGCAAGTTCTGGAATTGTTTTAATTATTGTAGGGTTATTCAAAAAGGTAGTTTTGGCTGACAATTTAGCGATATTTGTTGACGCAGGTTTTGAAGCATCTGTATCTCAATTGAATGCTTTGGATATATGGTTGCTGTCTTTTATGTTTGGATTTCAAATATATTTTGATTTTTCAGCATATTCTGACATTGCTATAGGCTCTGCAAGACTTTTAGGTATATATTTTCCAGATAATTTCAACTGGCCCTATATGGCAGTATCACCAAAGGAGTTCTGGAATAGATGGCATATTTCACTTTCTTCATGGGTTCGTGATTATCTGTATCTGCCTATAATTGGAGAGAAATTTAGAACAGACAGTAAGGGCGGAATAGGAGAGGCGGCAGTATCAAAAAAAAGAGACAGAAATAAAGCTCTGTTTGTAACTTGGATGTTAATGGGATTGTGGCATGGAGCAAATTGGACATTTGTGCTATGGGGTATATATCATGCCGTCTTTATCTTTATATACCGAGTGATCAAGATATTCAATTTTCTTGAACGGAAACTTCCGGTCATTTCGTGGTTATTTACTATTTTTGTAGTTATGGCAGGCTGGATTTTGTTTAGATCTGAAAATATTTCAGAATCAGCTGCCATGTATTCAATATTGCTAAATCCCAATAACTATTCGCTCAACGGGCGAATCTTTCCACTCCAGGATTATTTCATGGTATTTGTGTTGATATCCACCATGGTTATCATGTATGAAATATGGAAGAAAAACATAAATAGATATTTTGATTCAATTGGTTGGGTTTTCACTAGATACGCGGCAATTGCTGTAATGATATTTTTTATTGCTGTCTATCTTAAGCCGGTTCAACAATTTATCTATTTTCAATTTTAATATATCATATGGCTCCCAAAGTAAGTGTCATCATAAACTGTCTTAACAGCGAAAAATATCTCCAAGAGGCGATAGACTCCGTTTATTCCCAAACATGTACTGATTGGGAAATTATATTGTGGGATAATGCTTCTACCGATAAAACAGCGCAGATAGCAAACAGTTACAAAGAAAAACTCAGGTACTATAGAAGTGAGGTAACCACCACGCTTGGCCAGGCAAGAAACAATGCTTTGGAAAAGGCAAACGGAGAATTGATAGCGTTTTTGGATAGTGACGACATCTGGATGCCTGAAAAGCTGGAGAAGCAATTACCATTGTTTGGAAATCCAAAAGTCGGGATTGTTTATTCTGATGCGCTATATTTTAACAGTAATGGTTATGCCAAGAGACAGCATGGCAACAAGATTCCAAAACAGGGAATGGTTTGGGAAGAACTATTGAAAAATTATTCAATTACATTATCGACTGCTGTGGTTAGACGTTCAGCTATAAACACTTTGAGTTATTGTTTCGATGAATCATTCAATTTTATTGAGGAATATGATCTTTTTCTACGTTTAGCGAAGAACTGGAATGTCTGCTATTCGCCAGAAATGTTATGCAAGTACCGAATGCATGAAAAGAATTATTCGTTTACGCATACAGAATTATTTGTAAAAGAAAAAATGGTATTATTACAAAAATACAAGGAAATATACGAGGATTTTAAGGGAAAGAATTATGAAAGAATGGCCGTTATCATCATGCGTACTGTAGCAAAAAATCAATGGGCAAGAGGTGATAGTAAAGGGGCACGATCGATAATAAAAGAAGTTATGTTTAAAGATGCCAAATCAATGATGTTATATTTTGCCTCATTTGTTTCCTACAAAATATATTTAGCTCTTAGAAAATATTTGTCTAAGCGCCCATTTCTAATTAATGATTAAGTTGACTAGGCGTTTATGGTTCAGCGTATCTGGTATCATACTTGATTTTTAATCCTGGAACATTTACTATTCACGCGCTCGTGAATAGAGTATTTATTGCGTTATAACCGGTTATATATCGATTGGGTATTGGAGAGATGTTTATATGAAGCAAATGATGATGGCAATGATACCTATATTTGACGTCGCCCTGTATTTGCTTATATATCCAGCAGCAATATTGTTGAAAATTGTTAGGCGCATTGGAGTGCAGCGTCTTCCTTTTTGCAAAAAGGCATTGCTACATGTAGGAGTATTCCCAATCAGGAATCACTTTTATGAACCGTTGTTTGATCATAGGCAGTTAAAAAATTCACTGTTTCAGGACAGAGAACTCCCAGGGATAGATTTCAATGTTGGGGCGCAATTGGATCTATTGAATAGCTTCAATTACAGCGAAGAATTGAAGAAATTCCCTTTAGATGCAAAGGGGGAATTAAGTTATTTTTATAAAAATGGCAATTTTGAATTTGGTGATGCCGAATATTGGTACAGTCTGATTAGAATTAAAAAGCCGCGAAGAATAATTGAAATAGGGAGTGGATCCTCTACTTTGATGGCAATAGCCGCAGTAAAAAAGAATCAACAGGAAATGCCAAGCTATAAATGTGATCATATATGCATTGAACCATTTGGAGCGCCTTGGTTGGAAAAAACCGGTGTGTCGGTTGTGCGGAAAAAAGTAGAGGATGTTGGCAAGGATATATTTCTCGACCTAAAGGAAGATGACATACTATTTATCGATTCATCACATATTATCAGGCCTCAGGGTGACGTTCTGTTTGAATATTTAGAGTTGCTTCCAATACTTAATAAAGGAGTAATAGTTCACTTTCACGACATATTTTCACCAAAGGACTACCCTGAGAATTGGGTAGTTAATAAAGTGCATTTTTGGAATGAGCAGTATTTGTTGGAAGCGTTTTTAACTATGAACAGTGATTGGGAAGTGATTTGCAGCTTAAATTATCTTCGCCACCACCATTTTGAAGAACTAAAAAGCAGGTGTCCTTTTTTGACTGTCTCGACAGAGCCTGGCTCTTTCTATATTAGAAAGAAAAATTGACATTAGCAGATATATATATTTCTGAATAAATCTAATTATAGATGTTTCAGATACATGGATCGCAAAATTCATTTTTTTGCGATTAAATAAATCTATAGCGGAAAAATAAAATGAACAAGAAATTAAAAATTCTAATATACGAACCGTATCCCTTTGGGCAAATATCTGGAAATTTAAGATGTCAGTCCTACGTTATGAAGTTTATAGATAGAGAAAAATGTGATCTCTTGGTTGTCTCGCCTTTTGAGAGTGAATTTACAGAATATGTATTAAAAAAGGATCATGGATTGGTAATTTTAAAACCGCCTTCCAGGCTAGGGAGGTACGGGAAAAAAAATCTGAAAGATAGTATTTACGGTAAACTATTAACGTTATTTGACATATTAAAATATAATGTTTCGCTCTATAAGCTCTTAAAAAAAGAAAAAGTCGATGCGCTTTACTGTAACGGCATGAGAGCACTCTTAACATGTTTTATATCGGCAAAGCTTGCCAGAGTGCCAATTTTATTATTTGTAAAATCCGAACTTCAGACTAAATATATTGATCCGATAGGTTTTTTTGTGGCCGACAGGATTCTGTTTTTTTGTGAACAAAATAAAAACGATAAATACCCTTTTCTTGTAAAACTGTTTAATGAGAAAATCGGGATACTGAAAATTGGTATGGATATCGATGAAATTGAGGAAGTGTTAAAAAAAGACAAGACTGAATTGAAAAAAGAATTGTGTATTAATGATAAAGATGTAAATATAATTTACTTAGGACAGATATATTCCCCCAAAGGTGTACACTTTCTACTTGAAGCGATGGGGACTCTTTTACCAAATTACCCAGAATTGAAGCTCTATGTTGTCGGGCACCATGTGCTTGAAGAGTATGCAGGTTATCAATTGGAACTCGAAGAAATAGTTGATAAATACAAAATGAAAGATAGAGTTATTTTTACTGGGTGGAGAACAGATTCATTAGAAATAGTATCTTTAATGGATATAATGATTCATCCTTCGCTTAAAGAAGGTTTTGGAAGATCTGTGTTAGAGGCAATGGCTATGGGCAAGATGGTTATTGCCTCTGCGGTTGGTGGTTTAAGAGAAGCTGTTCATGATGGTGAAAACGGCTACCTTGTCAAACCTGGTGATTCAAAAGGGATTGCCGAAAAATTAAAGCACGCTTTAGATAATAAAGAAATCATTAAAAAGTATGGTGAAAAAGCTAAGGAAACTGTATATTCTGAGTACATCGCGGAAGAGTATATTTCAGGCTGGCAATGCGAAATTGAAAAGATGGTCAACAGGAAATAGTCCTGATTTAAAAACTTGCTACAAACAGATAAGGGTTGCATTTTTAAAATGAAAATCAATTCAGATACAAAGAAAAATCTTATTCTTCTATTCGTTACAATAATAATAACTCTAGTAATGTTTGAAGGTTTAATTCGGATAGTTTATGGCAATGTGAAAATATGGCAATTTCCACAGATGAGGCACATATCAACATCATATGGATATAAACTTGAACCAAATCAGACAGGAACATATACAACTGATTTCCCTATTACTACAAATTCATGGGGGTTTAGAGATGATGAGTGGAAAGTACCTAAGCCAAAAGGTGTAAAAAGGATTATGACACTGGGAGACTCTCTCACATTCGGGAATGGTGCTAAATATGAAGAGATATTTCCTACTTTGTTGGAAAACAAACTGAAAAAGTTAAACAGCCAAGTAGAAGTGCTTAATACCTCTGCGATAGGATGGACGACATATAACGAAGTAGATTTTTTTACCGAAGAAGGGATATCATACGAGCCTGATATTCTGATATTGTGCTTTTTTCAAAATGATTATGTCACTAGGCCGGAAAATGTTCAGATAACGCTTGATGACGATGGCAGAAGGGACGCAAGGCCTGAATGGTTGCAGTTTTTGCCATACAAATATATATTTTTGTTAAAAAGGTCTGCACTTATATCCTTTGTTAGGCTGCGACTAGGCGCATTTTTAAATGCAGATAAAAATCCAATAGACATAAGCAGTAAATCAACATTGGATTCACGGCAGGATATTACTGATACATATTCTTATATCGCAGATTTGAAAGAATATTGTGATAAAAATAAAATTAAGCTTATTGTAGTTTATATTCCTGCAATTTCAAGATTTGCATTTCCAAAAGATAAATCGATTTTACATTTGCACATGGCCGAAAATATGAAAAAAAATGGAATTACATTTTTTGATTTGGCGGAGCCCTTTTGGAATGAAAAAAAACCATTTAAATTGTACATGTACCCATGGGATAATCATTTGAACGCAAAAGGGCACAAACTAATCGCAGACCAACTATATACTATTTCAGTTAATGCACTTGAAGAAAGGTAAGGGAGTTGCTGCAGTGTATGGCGCAATATGATTAAATAGTACATCTGAAAAATATTCATAATATAAACTGTTTTGTTGACTGTATGGATGTTTTGGAATGTGCTATCAATTAAACTTATATATAAGTTAAGGGAATAAGATGGATTACGAAAAAGAAACAAAGAATGCGTACAAGAATATCGAAAAGGCGGAAGATTATTTCTCAGGGTACAGCAAGGGCATCAAATGGAGACGCTACTCCACATGGAAACAAAATCAGAATCTGAAAAAGGCATTGGTAAAATGTAATTTGGATAAAAGTGATATTGTGTACGATATTCCATGCGGTACCGGTATTGCTGGCAGGATTTTCAAGGATTTTCCACCGGCTATTGTCGCATCCGATATTTCAATGGAGATGATGGCATACGCCAAAAATGAATACAGGAAGGAAGGTTTTTACGGCTTTCTTCAGTCGGATATTACAAACCTTCCGTTGAAATCAGGCACATCAAAGTGTGCCGTAGTTTTGAGTTTTATGCACCGGGTTCCAAGGGAGATAAGGACAGGTGCTCTCAAGGAACTAAACAGGCTCACCAATAGATATATCATAGTTACATACGCAGTCGATAGTTTTGCGCAACGATTTAAAAAGGCGCTGATAAAAATCCTTAAACCGGGCTTTGTGCCTGCACCGTCGCCAACTGCGTACTCAGAAATAATCAAGGAATTTAGGGAAAATAACCTTAAGGTGCTAAGGGAATACAGAATAATGCCAATCCTTTCTTCTTCAATAATGTTTTTACTGGAAAAAGATTCTAAATAATTGGGTATATGGCTGAAATCCATGCAATATGCATGGATGGTATATTTATTTTACAGGCAATAATTATGGAAAGAATGAAGGGGATTTCAATCCAGTTGAATAAACGGATTCGCAGTACGGATAAATATTCTGCTATAGAAAGACACTCACTCAGATAGCCGATAGTATGAATAATCAATCCTGAAAAGCACAAAATTGGAAAAATGTTGGATAATCTGTCAGTTCAGAAATACATAACCAGTTTTATAGAAAAGACGTTTTCGTCAAACGGAAGAAACACGGCTACTATTCAAGTTGGAGAAATAGAGATAAACGATTTTTCCATATGTTTCTGGGTGGAAATAGAACCCGAAAGCGGGAAATATGGGTTGTATGTAAAGCTTCCGAAGGAGGAAGTGGAAAAAACGGAAATGTGGAGGATCAACGAATCGGATAGAGAAATGGGTGAAAAGGAGTATGAGAGTCTTCAATTTCTTGATAAGAATTGGATCGAAGACGAGGATTCCGTAAAATTCATAAAACCGGTAGCTTATCTGCAAAAGTATAATGCCATTGTTACTGAACGGATTTATGCCAAGGGGATCCTGCCGGAATTCAGAGCATTGGATACGCTTAAGAGAATTATTCCATTTGTTTCTACCGAAAAATTTAAATATTACCTGGCAAATGTAGGGAGATCGTTACGCAAGTATCACGACAGGGTAGGGGAACCGGTTGAATACGATCTTGCTAATACGGTAACGAAAATCAAAACTAGGCTTAAGTCCTTGGATATTCCATCCACTACTGGCAACGATACGAATGAATGGCACGTTCTTCTGGCCAAAATCTCTGGCCTGACGGAAAAAACGGTCATGACAAAAACATTAAAAGGGTTAGATATCAGAAATGTATTTATCGGTGATAGTGGGAAAATATATTTGCTTGATCCGGGTAGACTTAAAAACGATTGCCGGGAGGCCGATCTTGCAAGGTTTCTTGTCACGATCAGGATCCTTTACTGGGGGACGCTGAGATTTTTTCTTCGCTTGAAACCTTTAGAGGAATTTGAAAAATTCTTTCTCAAAGGATATTACGGAAGTGACAGCCATGGCGGAATTTTGCTAAGAGTTTTTATTATTAAAGAGCTTGTAAAACACTGGGATATGGCATATTTTGCACTCTCCCTGAAATCATGGCCTAAACCGATCAAATATATTTTGAAAAACATCTATATTAATGGATATTATGAAAGTGAAATTTCAGCCCATTTCAGGAGATTGAAGGATGAAATTTCCTGATATGCATTACATCAGTATTGGCCAATTGAAGGAGAAGCTGCAGTGAATACAACCTACATCATAGATAAGGAAATTGGCTACGGAACCAGACCACCATTTAATCCGGATAAAAAATATCCGGAAATTGGTGGAAATATTGGAGAAGGCATTGGAGACAATCGTATATACGACATATTGAGAAGGATATTTGTATACAAAAAAATGGATGAAGCCAATTTCGGAACCGTGAACTGGAACCCTTTTGGTGAATTCATCAAGCCTGGGGATCGAGTGGTGCTAAAGCCAAACTGGGTAACGGAAATAAGAGGGCGGAAGTATTACCAGGAGCAGTTGATTACGCATCCATCTGTAATTAGGGTGGTACTGGATTATGTGATAATTGCCTTAAAGGGGAAGGGCGATATAACCATATGTGACGCGCCAATGCAATATTCATCGTTCAGCGCGCTGGTGAAGGAGAGCTATCTTGAAGAGATTCTAAATAATTATTCCCTGCCTAAAGAAATAAGTCTCAAATATATGGACCTCAGGCAGGAGGAAGTGGAGCTGGATGAAACTCGGTCGCAAATAATAAAAAGAACGCGGCTTGAAGGCGATCCTTTGGGATATACCGAGATTGATCTGGGAGATAAGTCGTACCTGGAGGAATTGTGTATTGAAAACACCAACATAAGGTTTGCTGTAAGCGACTACGATGAAGAAATTACAAGAACAAATCAGAGGAGAGGGATTCACAAATATCTGATTCCGAACACAATATTAAGTTCAGACGTTTTCATAAACCTACCAAAAATGAAAACTCACAGAAGAACCGGCATTACCGGTGCGATGAAGAATCTAATCGGAATTAACGGCTCCAAGGCATATCTTGTGCATTATTCCAAAGGGAGTCCGAACGAAATGGGTGACGAGTACCAGAATTATACGACGATGAAGGGGATTGCATCCTACGTTGATTACAAACTGAAGCCCTATATACCGAACGTGATCTGGAAAATAATCAGATATTTCTGGATGATATATAAAACAAGCGTGCAAAAGAAGGCCAAATCCGGACAGTCGACCGACCTGTCATTTATGACAAGTAATGGTTGTTGGCCTGGTAATAGAACTATCTGGAGAACCATATTCGATCTGAACATGATACTTTTATTAGCGGATAAAAGTGGTGAATTAAAGACAACCAGACAGAGAAAATACCTGGGAATTGTTGATGGAATTGTCGGTATGGAGGGGGAAGGGCCTATAAAAGGGGACCCGCGAGATACCGGGACGATAATCATGGGTGACGATCCCGTTTCGTTGGATGCCTGCATGGCAGATCTGATGGGCTTCGATATAGAGAAAATCCCTTCAGTCAGCAATGTTCGAAACATAAACAAGAAGTTCAGTTTTTCGTCATACAATATGAAAAATGACTATCAGAATGTAACTAATGATAAAATATCACGACCATTTAACCCGCCTATGACATGGAAAGGTCATCTGGAAAAAAATAGTGAATAAAGAAATTATCTATAACTATTCGCCATATTGGCTGAGAAACTTGTGGATTTCCCTGTTTGGATATAAGCTGGCAAAAGAGCGGTATGGGAAGTCGTATTTGGAGCATTTCGATCTCTATAAAAAAATACAGTTCGACTCTGTTGAGCAGATACATGAAAGACAAAACGGAATGTTCAGGGAATTTGTCTCATTTGCCGCTAGCAATTCCCCTTTCTACAGGGAATTTTATAAAGATTGCAATCTTCCAGGAAATATATCTGAGATATCTAACCTGCCTATCCTGACAAAGGAGCTACTTAGGAAAAATGATGAAAAGTTAAGAACTGGGGAGTTGGGAAGCGACAAGATATGCATACATACTAGCGGTACAACAGGGACACCGTTAACGTACTACTTCGCTAAAGAAGATTTTCAGGCGAGAATCGCGCTTCTCGATAGTTACAAGGAGTGGTTCGGTGTAAAAAGGGGCGATAAAAGGGCATCCTTCACGGGAAGGA
Organism: Nitrospinota bacterium; assembly: GCA_029881495.1. NCBI lineage: Bacteria > Pseudomonadati > Nitrospinota > Nitrospinota bacterium. The sequence continues at coordinate 21,846 of JAOUMJ010000013.1, forward strand.
TAATAAAACCGGCAAACAGCAGATCAAAAAAGTTCTGGCAGATGAATTTCATGATAAATCAGAGGCTGTATTCCACGTATCATTTGTCGAAGGACAACTTAAAATATTACATTGAGGATCTGGAAAAATATCAGCCGGTCTTCATGGATGGATACCCATCGGCCTTTCTTGTTCTGGCAAAATACTTTCTCGCCGGAAATACAAAGCCTGGGTTCAGGCCAAAGGTTATTTTCACTACAGCGGAAACGATAAAGCCATATGAAAAGGAATTGATAGAAAAGGCTTTCGGTTGCCCGTTGAGCGATCACCATGGCTCTTCAGAAGGAGCGCCGGTTACTGCGCAATGCGAATATGGCAAGTATCATTTTTTGTCATTTCTTGGCGTTATGGAAGTGTTGGATGAGAACAACAGGCCGGCAAATGCCGGGAGAGCGGTGCTTACATGCTTTAATACGAGGTTCATGCCGTTGATAAGGTACGACATCGGTGATTACGTGAAGCTCTCTGATGAAAAATCGTGTAGTTGCGGGCGGAATTATCCGATTGTTGAAAGCGTTCTCGGAAGGGAAGAAGATTATATCGTGACCACGGAAAGAGGGAAGGTTGGAAGGCTTGACCCTATTTTTAAAAACAGCCCTTCTACAATTATTAAAACGCAGATTGTACAAAATGAAATTGACAAAGTTGATGTGCTGTACGTTCCTGACGAACTCAAATTCAAGAGCGAACATCTGGATGTGATAAAGGATCAGCTTCTCGCAAGAATAGGCTCAAACACTGAAGTACGTTTTAACAAGGTTATGGATATTCCCGTGGGTAAAAACGGGAAATTCAAGGCAGTTATCAGCAATGTTGGCAAGTAATTTAGCCGATGCTTTCATGCTCCGTCCATTTGGCATTTTCCACTGACAAGGGATTGAATATATGAACTACGCGCTTGTATCCCCTTGCGATTTATCTACAAAAATATTCAACAAGGGTTTTTCAAAAATTCTGTCAAAAGATGCCGGGAACAAGGTATACACTATTGGCCCGGTAACATGGGGATACGTCGAGGAGATAGAGTCTGCGGGCTCCAGGCATATACCCATAAAGATGTCCAGGTTCATAAATCCTATAAGCGATATTTTATATATCCTCAGATTAGCCTGGATATTAAAGACAAAAAAGGTCGACATTCTCATTACATGGACTACGAAACCAAACTTGTACGGACCATTTGCGGGATTGATCGCCGGGGTTCCGGTAAGGATTTGCGCAATAAGAGGGCTTGGCAGAATATTTTCGAATCCGAACAGGATTTCCGAAAAACTTTTACAGTGGGTGGTTGAAGAACTATATCGGTTTTCCTCGGGACTCAGCGATCTTGTATGGTTCACGAATCCGAATGATTTGAGCTATTTCCTGGAAAGGAAAATAGTGGATGAAAATAAGACCTTGTTGACAAAGAACGGCATAGACATGAGCTTCTATAGCATGAATGCCGTCAACCAGTCCATTATCACTGAGACGCGAAAAGAGCTAGGGTTAAAGGATGGCGAGAAGGCAGTTTTAATGATAGGGCGAATGATATGGCCGAAGGGTGTTGAGGATTTTATCCTGGCATCCGAGATAGTTCACAAAAAGATGAACAATGTAAAATTCATTCTCGTCGCGCCTTTTGAAAAAAGCAGCCCTTTGGGTATTCCCAGAGAATACCTGGATGAAAAACTGAAAAACGGAACATTCATATACAGGGATTTCATAAAAGATATAAGAGGTGTGTACGCAGTATGCGATATCTCTGTTCTTCCTTCTTACTATAAAGAAGGAGGGTATCCGAGGGCATTGCTCGAAGCGATGTCGTTCGGGAAACCGGTGATCACTACTGATACGCCCGGTTGCCGAGGGGCCGTTGATGACGGGAAAAACGGATTCCTGGTTCCGGCCAAGGATCCCGAAAAATTGGCCGAAGCTGTAATGAAAATACTTTCGGACAGCCAGACTGCGGAGAAATTCGGCGCGCATAGCATTGAAAAGGTAAAAGCGGAATTCGATGAAAACATATTCATACGAAAGGTGCTGGAAAAGCTTGAAAACATCACAAATGCAAACAACATACGACAAAGTGGTATTTGAGTACCGGAGCCTTAAATATTTTATCGGAAGCATTATGGCAAAACGAATATTTGACGTGATCTTTTCGATTATCATCATTACATTAACCTCTCCGATACTGATACTCGTTGCCATAGGTATTATGCTTACCTCCAGGGGGCCTGTTATTTACAAAGGCAATCGAACGGGATACAAGGGAAAACCGTTTAATATCTATAAGTTCAGAACGATGGTAGTTAACGCTGAAAAGATCGGAGGCGGCACAACTGGGTTGAACGATCCTCGGGTAACAGCTGTGGGAAAATATTTGCGGAAATTGAAGTTCGACGAGCTTCCGCAGTTCTTCAATGTAATTAAAGGGGAGATGAGCGTAGTTGGCCCAAGGCCGGAACTTCCCCAATATACGGATCTATTCGAAGGGGAGGAAAAAATTATCCTCGATGTAAAGCCCGGCATCACAGATTATAGTTCTATCGAATTCAGCGAGTTGCATAAGGTAGTTGGTGCGCATGATGTTGACAGGATGTTTGAGGAAAACGTCCTTAAAAAGAAAAATGCCCTCAGGGTCAAATACGTTCGCGAACAGGGGTTTTTTACTGATTTGAAAATAATTTGGATGACAATAGCAAAATTGATGAAAATGCTTTTTTCAAGGTGATCAAATGGAATTCGTAAAAGCGGGTCAAACGGATCAGTTGGTATCGAGGCTCGGTTTTGGCGGTTGCCCGATGGGGAAACATGGATGGGGAGAAGTCAGCGAAAAAAATCTGCTCGAAGCGATCGACTATGCAATCGAAAACGGAGTGACACTTTTCGATACTGCCGATGTGTACGGCTTGGGTGAATCGGAAAAACTGCTGGGCGCAGGATTGAAAAAAAGAAGGAAGAGGGCTGTTATTGCCACAAAATTCGGTGTGAGGTTCGATTCAAAAATGAAGGCGTATTACGATAACAGCGAAAAATGGATGAGGCACTCGATAGAGAATAGCCTTAATAATTTCGGAACGGATTATATAGACATTTACCAGGTTCACAACCTGGACCGCGTAACACCTCTTGCTGACGTTATAGGAAATCTTTTGCGGCTTAAGGAAGAGGGAAAGCTGAGGTACATCGGGTTGTCGAACATCACATACCAAGATGTGGAACAGATTGTGTTGCCAAAAGAGGTTGTTAGTTTCCAGGTGGAATATTCTCTCGCAAACAGGAATAACGAGAGTGACATAAGGGAAATCACCAAAAATAAAAAATTGAATTTATGGTCGTGGGGTAGTCTTGCCCAGGGTCTATTAAGCGGAAAATACGATGAAAATTCGGTATTCGATGAAAAGGATAGAAGAAACAGGCCGGAATATGTTAATTTCCACGGTGAAAAACTTAAAAAAAATCTTGAAATAATTAAAAAAATGAAAGAGATATCGAAAATAACCGGTATGCAATTATCACAGATAGCTGTAAAATGGATTGCCGAATACATGGAAAAGAGCGTAGTCCTAGTTGGGATCAAAAGAGTTGAACAGATCAAGTCCTGCATAGATGCTTTCAGGGAACCGCTAAACAGGGAACATGTTCAGATGCTTGATGAGATTTCAAAAGTATATTCCTAGCGGGATATTTTTTTATCGTAAACGCTTTTATTCAAACTTCAAATGTCATCCGGGTTTTCGGTGGCATCTCAGGGTGGCAATATGAGTGTATTGACAGGCGGAAACGCCAGTAGGAAAGGGTAAATAGTAATTTGGAAATTATTTGGGATAGAAAGATGTTTGGCAAAAAACTGCTGGAAAAATTCGTTTCGGAACTGGGACCGCTGGTAAATCCGGAAAATGAAACGCACAAGATAGATATAAGCGGGATATCTGCCAAGGATCTTCTTAAGATGCTAGAACTGATGTTAATTATCCGTTATACGGAAGAGGCAATAGGAGACCTTATCAAGAGCGGTTACGCAAAATGCCCCTGCCATCTGGGAATAGGGCAGGAAGCCGTTGCGGTAGGGATTTCTCATCACCTCACCGGTGAGGACAAGATATTCAGCGGGCATCGTTCGCATCCGCATTTCCTCGCGCTGGGAACGGAAGTTGACCTGCTTTTATGTGAAGTACTTGGGAAGGAGAACGGCAGTTCGCACGGTATGGGTGGGTCTCAGCATCTTGTTGCTTTGGACAAGGGCTTTGTCGGTTCGGTTCCTATTGTGGCAGGAACTATACCTCTGGCCGTTGGGGCCGCTCTCGCTACCAAATTCGACGGGAAAGGGAATATTGCTGTTGCATATTTCGGAGACGGTGCCTCTGAAGAGGGTGGACTGCATGAATCACTGAATTTTGCCTCGAAGATGTCGCTACCAGTTCTATTCGTTTGCGAGAACAACCTCTTCGCAAGTCATCTCGACATAAGCTACCGTCAACCAAGCGACAGGATATCTCGCTTTGCCGATGCTCATAAGGTTCCTAGCATAGTAGTGGACGGTAATGACGTTGCCGCCGTTTCAAAAGCGGCTGGACAATTCATTTCGAACTGCAGGCAGGGAAAGGGGCCCGGTTTTATAGAGGCGATAACCTACAGATGGAAAGGGCATGTCGGCTATGAAGAAAATATCGACGTAGGTTTGAGAAGGAAAGAAAAAGATTTGATAGCCTGGAAAAAGCGCGACCCGATAATGCGATTGAAGGAAGCACTGATAGCAGATGGAAAATTAACCGCGCAGGAATATCAGAGTATTCAGGGAAAACAAAAGATGAAAGTGGACAAGGCTGTTGTAAAAGCAAAGGAATCGAACTATCCGGAGGACTCGGCACTTCTCGATATGGTGTATGTGAACAGGAATAAAAATGACGGGAAATAAGGTGAACTACGGCTCAGCTATAAGGGAAGGATTTGCCTACCTGCTAAAAAATTATCCTGAGGTCTTTATATTGGGGCAAGGGCTCTGGAGTCCGTGGTATGTCGGGAATTCAATGACCGGACTTGAAAAGGAATTCGGCGAGGAAAAGATAATTGATACGCCCGTGTCGGAACTTGCATGTACGGGAGCTGCCATCGGCGCATCGCTGTGTGGCTACAGGCCTGTTGTAGTCCATCCGAGGATGGATTTCATGATCCTTGCAGCAGATCAAATAGTGAATCAGGCAGCCAAGTGGAGGCACATGCTTGGTGGGCAATCATCACCTTCAGTAACTATACGCGCTATTATCAACCGTGGAGGAGAGCAGGGAGCACAGCATTCACAGGCGCTTCATTCATGGTTTGCGCACATACCCGGACTTCGGGTGGTAATGCCGACTACGGTACAGGATGCAAGGGATCTCTTGATCGCCTCGGTGCTCTGCGACGATCCGGTCATGTATATCGACGACAGGTGGTTGTACGACCTGGAGGACGATCTCCCCGAACCCAAAGAACTGGTTCTTGCTGATGTATATCCGCAAATACTTAAAGACGGGAAGGATGTGACAATTGTTGCGGCAGGTTATTCGGTCCGTATGGCGCTTGAAGCTGCAGCTGAGCTTGAGCAAAAGGGTGTTGCCGCGGAAGTGATCGACTTGCGTGTTATAAACCCGCTGGATGAAACCGTAATGGTTAACTCCGTGAAAAAAACCGGCCGACTTTTGGCTGTAGACGGTGGATGGCAGACATGCGGTCTGGCAGGAGAGATCATCGCATGCATCATGGAAAAGATAGACGTGTCAAAGATGAAATCCTCTCCTGGGAGAATAACATTGCCCCATGCTCCGGCGCCGACAAGCAAGCCGCTTGAGGAGATTTACTATCCGAAGGCCAGTGCGATAACAGATATGGCGATGAAACAGGTACAAAGGCGGATATAACAGCTCCTCGAAATTCCAATATTTCCCGCGCCATGCAGGCACGATAGATCAAAATATGAATTCCAATAATCAAAAAGCTGTTTTCCTGGATCGCGACGGGACGATAAACGTAGAGAAAAACTACATTAAGTCTCCGGAAGAAATACAGCTTATACCAGGTTCGTCAGATGCAATAGCAATGTTCAACAGAGCCGGCTACCTTGTGTTCGGCATTACTAACCAGTCGGGTGTTGCAAGAGGCTATTTTAAAGTTGAGGACGTACTTAAAGTGAACGCTAGGGTTTCGGAGCTTGTATCCGGTGAGGGAGGGGAGATAAAGGAAATTTTCTTCTGTCCTCATCATACTGAAGGAAAGATACCGGAGTACACGATAAAGTGCGAATGCCGCAAGCCAGGGAAGGGGATGATAATTAGCGCCGCAGAAAAATACTCCCTTGACCTTGACGGGATGATTGTCATCGGGGACAAGATATGCGACGTTGAACTTGGCTACAGAATGAACGCGAAAACCGCCATGGTTGGCACAGGGTATGGAAACGAAGAGTATAAAGCGCTTCTCGCTTCGGGAAGCAGGTTGCCGGATGTTTACGCCAAAGATCTCCTGGAAGCGGCTAAGACCTTTCTTGGTCAGAAACCAGGCGAATAGCCGATATGGGGCGAGTACGATGATCAAGGCCGGTTGGAATCGAAAAAATGGTGCCGGTGGAGGGACTCGAACCCCCGACTCCGTGAATATGAGTCACGTGCTCTAACCACCTGAGCTACACCGGCAATATCTCTCCATACAGTCGGCTATCAATCCAACCACCTTCCAGTTTCAATCTCTTCAGCGATCCCCTGATTGAATCCCTTCTCCGTATGGAACATGTGATTATGAAACCTCATGATTTTCATGTCAATATGTAAAAACCGTTTCTGCCAATCTTGGTTCAAAATGATATAATTCCCAGGATGAAAAGGGTATTAGTGGCTATCGTCCTCGCAGTGGGGATACTCTACGCTTCAGACTCATTTTCACTAAATCACATGATATCCATTCAAAATAGAATGATACATGCCTCGGGCAGTACCATGAAAACACCCCCTCCCACTTCCCCGTCGGGGGCACAGCCGTCTTCCAGAGGGAAGTCGGTCAGGCAGATGCCGAGAGTATCTTCGGGGAAAAAGGGGGGCAAAAGCGGGGATAACGGCTCCGGGGTATCATCCTATACAATCAAGGGCAAAGCTTCGGGCCAGCCTGGCGTGCCGGGCTTTTCCACCCAGGATGAGGACGTAGAGGATCTAATTGACAGGCTTGCCGAAGTCCAGGAGCGAAGAAGGATCGCCGTGGTCGCCGATAACGGCAGTACCAGATTCGAGGCGGAGGGGATGTTTTCGGGGATAGACGACCAGCTCCGGTTCGAGACCGAATCTGGCCGGGTCTTTGTGGATATTGATTCGATTAGCTCTATTGTTTTCGGGGAAAAAGATCTGAACATGCTCCCGGTCACGGTCCATATGGTCAATGGCAAGGCAATTCGCGGGAATATATATGTCAAATATGTTTTGGAGTTTCTCAGCGAGGACACTGTCATTGCCACCTACGCCAGCCAGCTGAATTCCGTCCGGTTTCTGGATTCAGGCTCACAGTAGGCTCAACAATGGGGCGGAAAAAACCTGTAATTGTGCTGGCTATTTCCGGCGCCTCCGGGAGCCTTTACGGGAAAGAGATTTTTGAGGCACTTTTTTCGGTCGGCATCGAAATTCACCTGATAATCACAGATACCGCAACCAAGATCATGAAGGATGAGATATCCCTTGATCTATCCTTCTTCAGCAAACCCGGCGTCATTTGCCATGACAACCACAGATTCGATGTTCCGGTCGCTTCCGGCTCTTTCCTGACCTCCGGAATGGTGATTGCCCCCTGTTCCATGGGGTGCCTTGGCAGGATCGCCTCAGGGGTCTCTTCAGACCTCCTGACAAGGGTGGCCGATGTCCACCTCAAGGAGGGGCGCAAACTCATCCTCCTGCCGCGTGAAACCCCCTTATCAGCCATCCATCTGGAAAATATGTTCAAGCTCTCTCGAGCTGGAGCGACAATCATGCCCCCAATGCCCCCCCACACCAGCAGGCCCGCTTCAGTAGCCGATATGGCCAAAATAATGGCCAGCAGGGTGCTGGATCAACTAGGGATTGAAAACGACCTCTCCCCACGTTACGAAGGGGCCCAAAGGGCTTAAAATGACCCGGAATGGCTGAAATAAGAGTGCTTTTCCTGGGAAGCGGCACATCAACGGGTGTCCCGATGATAGGATGCGATTGCGCCACATGCAAATCGGTCAACCCCAAGGACAAAAGGCTCCGATCCTCTGTTCTCATGCGGTGGGAGGATGGGGGTATTGAAAGGAGTGTGCTTATAGACACCTCTACCGACCTGCGTCAGCAGGCTTTGAACAATGACCTCAAGCGGATAGATTCAGTCCTCTTTACCCATGCACACGCCGACCATATTCATGGCATCGATGAACTCCGCAGTTTCAATTATCTGCAGAATCAGATCATCCCATGCTACGGCTCTGAACATACGCTCTCGCGCATTAAAACGATGTTCGATTATATCTTTACCGGTACGGAGCCGGGGGGAGGGAAACCGCGCCTCTCCCTGCACCCAGTTTCGGGCGGCTTCGACCTTTTCGGCAGAAGGGTGGAGTCGCTCCCAGCGATGCACGGAAAGCTCGAGGTCTTCGGGTATCGGGTTGGCTCGGTCGCGTATATAACAGACTGCAATTTCATCCCTGAAACGACTTTGAAAAAGATGGAAGGGGTGAAACTTCTGGTCATCGGCGCGGTGCAGATATCAAGGCATGTTACTCATTTCAAGATCGACGAAGCGATTGATATATCCAGGAGGGTAGGGGCCGAAAAAACCTACCTGACACATCTGAACCATCAGATAAAGCATGATGTTGTTTCTTGTACACTTCCTGAAAATGTGTTCCTTGCGTACGATGGCCTCGAAAAGGTATCGGGTTAAGAGTGGGCTTTAAGCAGATATAATTGCATGATGAAGAAAACGAAAGTGGCTTTTCTGGACCGCGACGGTACGATCAACGAGGAAAAGGGGTATATAAAGGAGCCCTCCGAAATAGAGATCATCTCGGGTTCGGCCGGTGCAGTGGAAAAACTGAACAAGGCCGGTTATCTGGTTTTCGGAATTTCAAATCAGTCGGGAATTGCGCGGGGATATTTTTCAGTTGATGACGTTTTGAAAGTCAACCGCAGAACGATCGAACTGGTCGGCGAAGGGGGCGGTGAAATTATCGAGATATTCTTTTGCCCCCATCATCCGGAAGGGAGTGTTCCTGAATATTCCATGAAGTGTGGATGCAGAAAGCCCGGCACCAACCTGATAACCGAGGCTTCGGAAAAGTACGGTTTGGAATTTACCGAAAAGATCGTGATCGGTGACAAGATCTGTGACTTGGAACTAGGGAAAAGGATTGGCGCCGTAACGGTATTGGTTGCCACAGGCTATGGGGCATCCGAGCGGAAGAATCTGGAAGAGATGCAGATGGCTGGTCCTGATCTCCATGCGGAAAACCTTGCTCAAGCCGTGGATCTGATTCTTGGAAATTCCAACTCCGGCTAAAAGATATGTCTCACAGTACCAACGAACGGATAGAAAGCCGCTAAAAGACCGATATCTCAAAGCGGTCCGGGGGGAGTTCGGACGATTCTTTTATCGTTAGGCTGAAGCCGTGATCCTTCTCCAGTTTTGCGATAAATTCGCTTTCATCTTCAGCGAGTGTTGCGGATACTTCCGGCGGTACTTCTACTATGATCCTCCGAACCTTTGGAATTTGCGCAAGCGATTTCTTTATCGCGCGGAATATCTCGTAGCTGATAGTTTCCGGTGATTTCGTGACCCCCTTACCGTCGCAGCATGGGCATGCGTTACACATGATCTTGTTGAGGCTGTCCCTGGTCCGTTTTCGCGTCATCTCCACAAGGCCGAGCTCGGAAACCTGCAGGATCTTGGTTCTCGACCTGTCCTGCTTTAAGGTCAGCTCAAGTATGTTGAATACTTTCTTCTTGTTCTCCTCTTTCTCCATATCGATAAAATCGATAATTATCAGGCCGCCGATATTCCTTACCCTCAACTGTGAAACTATCTCCTTAACAGCCTCGATATTTGTCTTCAATATCGTATCTTCCTGGGACTCCTTGCCGACGAACTTGCCGGTGTTCACGTCTATCGCGGTCAGCGCTTCGGTTTGATCGATAATTATATAGCCCCCCGATTTCAGCCAGACCTTTCGCCCGAGCGCTCTTTCTATCTCAACTTCAAGGCCAAATACCTCGAAGATCGGTTCCGACTGCGTGTATAGTTCCACTTCCAGATTCTTGCTCTCCAGATAGGAGCCGGCAAATTCCAAAATCCTGTCGTGCTCATCGCTGTTGTCGATGGTGATCCTCCCTACCTCTGGGAGGTAAAGGTCGCGTATGGATCTAAGGACGATGTCCAAATCCCTGTGGAGAAGGGAAGGGGTTGCCGCTCTCTCATTTTTATTGACGATCGTTTCCCACATTTTTTCCAGGAATCTGATATCGCTCAGAAGTTCCTCTTCCGATACGTTCTCGGCGGCGGTTCTTATAATGTAGCCTCGCCCGTTCGACCTGAGTTTCTTTACAAGTGATTTCAGCCTTGTCGTTTCATCCTGGTTTTCAATGCGCCTGGAAATCCCGATCTGGTTTACCATCGGCATATAGACAAGATATCTCCCCGGCATTGTAATGTATGTGGTTATCCTTGCCCCCTTGGACCCCATAGGGTCCTTGTTTACCTGGACCATAAGTTCCTGTCCTTCGGAGAGGAAGTTTTCAATGTTGGGGGAGTCCTCCCCTGAACCATGATGTGCCGAGTATGGGGTCAAAAACTCATCTCCGTTTTCCGTTCCGGTATTTGGAGTAGTGAAAAATGTTGTTATCGAGTTATCCCTGTTTGGATTGATATCCCGCTGGTGGAGGAAACCGGCTTTTTCCAGGCCGATATCCACGAAGGCGACCTGCATGCCTGGCAGGATCTTGGTTACGCGCCCCTTGTATATATTCCCGGCTATCCCCTTACTGTCTTTTCTTTCGACAAATATTTCGGCGAGATTCCTGTTCTCAAGAAGAGCGACCCTTGTTTCAAAAGGGCTCACATTGATTACGATTTCCTTGCTCATTTTATGGGGGATATTTTAACGTATTTTACTGGCTGAATATTATGTTTTGCCAACTTTCAGGAAACATGGACAAATACATGGAAAGTAATTGCTTGTTTTGTCTCTTTTTGTAAATTATCATTATAACTATGTTTAATTTTGGTATCTGGGAACTACTGATAATTCTGGTAATCATAGTGCTCCTTTTTGGTGTTAAAAGGATTCCACAACTCGGTACAAGTCTGGGTGAAGGGATCAAGAACTTCACGAAATCATTCAAATCCGAAGATGCCAATAGCGAAAAAAAAGAACCGCTTGAAAGCAGCGACAACAGTAAAAATAATACCACGTGAGTAACAGTCGTTGAACCATATTTCCTTCCCAATAACGGGAAGTTTCGCAGGATGTAACAACACGGAAAGCTGAGTTTGCGATGTTTGGATTGGGATTCACTGAACTGCTGGTTATAATGGTCATAGCCCTTATTTTCATCGGGCCGAGCAAACTGCCTGAAGTTGCGAGATCCGTTGGCAGAGGATACAGGGAGCTTCAAAGGGCCATTTCAGGCATTAAGGACGAAGTGGAAGATTTCAATCAGGAACTTAAAAAAGAGGAAAAAACCGGGCCGGAAAAGCAGGCTGAAAAAAGTGGAACAGGCGAAGCAGAAAACAGTGAGAAGAAGCTGTAAGCCATAGGGAATTGGCCGAATTTTTGAAACGTTTTCTGATATATTGAATCTAACATTTTGGTATTAGTTATTTTAAAATTACGAAATTTGTAGTTGGAGGTTTTAATGTCTGAATCGGTTGATGTTTATACGGATGATAATTTCAATACAAAGGTGGAAAAAGCTGATTCCCTGACGATAGTGGACTTCTGGGCGGAATGGTGCGCCCCGTGCCGGATGCTCAGCCCGACCGTGGCGGAGCTGGCAGAAGAAAACAAGGGGGTCATTAACGTTGGGAAGCTTAACGTCGATGAGAATCCTCAGACCGCCTCAAAATTCGGAATACGTGGGATACCGACGATCCTGTTTTTCAAAAACGGAGAGGTTAAGGAACAGCTGGTAGGCGTCAGGCCGAAAACCGAGATACAGGCTGTTATAAACAAGCATAAATAAAATTGACTGAGAATCCCGGACGGCTATCGAAAGGCTGTTTGGGATATCTCTCAGGATTTTATATCGAGAACGGTACCGAGCATTTCGTCAGCGGTTTTAACGGCCTTTGCGTTCGCGCTGAACCCATGTTTCCCGGTAATTGTATTTACCAGTTCCTTGGTCAAGTCGCTGTTTGAGCTTTCGCGAGAGCCTTGAAGGATCGGGCCAAATCCGCCGGCAGAAGGCATTCCCAAAAGAGGCGCACCGCTTGAGGCAGTTTCAAAGAAGATTCCATTTTCCTCTGTCAGGCCGTCCGGATTGATGAATCTGGCGAGCTCAATTCTGCCGATATCCCTCGTTTGACCGTCAACTGTTGTCTTAACGGAACCATCCGGCTTTATTGTCACGCTGTTTGAATCATTGGGGAGAAAGATTTCCGGTTTTAGGCTGTTCCCCTTGGCATCGGTCAATCGGCCACGGCTGTCTTTCTGAAAGGCCCCATTTCTGGTAAATCCGGCTTTTCCTTCGGGAGTGGTTACCTTAAAAAAACCGTCCCCGTTTATTGCGGCATCCAGCGGATTTCCAGTTGTTTCAAAGGACCCTGCGCCATGATTCTGCCGCGTTGAAGTAATAACGCCTGAGTTTTTTGTTTCCAGCTGAACGGTTTCAAGGCTCTTAAAGGAGTTGGTGTTCAGGTTGGAGAGGTTATGGGATGCAGTCCCGACCTTTTTAATGCCGGCTTTCATTCCGTTTAGTCCGGAGTTTATACCGTAAATCATAATAGTTATCCCTTACCGCCTATTTTATCGGATATCTTTTGGAAAACTTTAATTTATTTTTCGGAGCTAAAGTTATCCCCCCCTTAACCGAAAATAGATACAGGGAAAATAAACCCTGCGGGTACGGCCGCTAACACTTTGAAGGTGAAGGTCACAGCTACGTGACTTTCACCTGAGAATTGAACGTAACAGAACTATTTATAGGAGGCTAAAATGGCACTGAGGATTTACAACAACCTGCACTCGAATACAGCGCAGAAAAACCTGGGGAGAAACAACGAACTCCTGACCCGTTCGTTGGAAAGACTTTCCTCCGGTTTGCGCATCAACCGCGCCACAGACGACAGCGCGGGTCTATCCATATCGGGAAAATTAAGAGCGGACATCAGCGCTATGGGTCAGGCGATTCGAAACACCAACGACGGTATCGCACTCTTGAACACTGCTGAAGGAGCCCTGCAGGAGCAGTCCGACATCTTTATCAGAATGAGAGAGCTTGCTTCGCAGGCGGCAACGGGAACCGTAGGCTCGACAGAGCGCGCTACTCTTAACAATGAGTTTAACGTGCTAAGGGCCGAGGTTGACCGGATCACCGCGGTAGCGTCGTTTGGTAGCGTTAACCTGCTCGATGGTTCGCTTTCAACAGCTGCGGGCGTTTCTTCTCTCGTTATCCAGATCGGTATCGGTGGCTCGACCAACGACAGAATTAACCTCAATCAGCAGGTTGATCTTACGGCTATGAACTCTACCGCTCTTGGGCTTGATACGCTTTCGATCAGCTCTGTTGGTGGTGCTCTTAGCGCTTTGACCTCTATCGGGTCGTCGATAGCCATAGTTGCGGCTGGACGCGGTCGCTTGGGCGCTGTTCAGAACAGGCTTTCGCATTCCGTTAACAACCTTACAACAATGGAAGAAAACATCAAGGCGGCGGAATCACAGATACGCGACGCAGATTACTCCAAAGAGGTTTCGGAATTTACCAAGAATCAGATTTTGGTGCAGGCTTCTACGGCGGCATTGGCCCAGGCAAATCTTGTTCCGCAGTCGGTTCTTCAACTCCTCGCATAGTGTGCAGAAATGAATGCTTGGAGTTATTTGTCGGAGGTATGAAAAATGATTGAGAATGTTTCTGAACAGGTGAATAAAATGATGCGTAACTACTTTCTTGAAAGTGGGGGCAAGATCAAAGGAAGCATTGAACGGCAAATGGAAAACTCAATGGAGACGGTGAAGAATCCTTCAAGGGAGGCAAGCAGTCCAGGAAGGGATACTGAAGGAGCTAAAAGCCCGGATGATGTGAGGGCTGCGGCTGGAAAAGTGAGCGAAAAGCTGGATGAGATCGGCTCACCGTACGACCTTACAGTAGATCCGGACACAAACAGGGTTTTGATAAAGGTAAAAAACGATACAGGCGGCGGCGAGGCAAGGCAAATACCCCAGAAAGTGATACTTGAAATGGCCAAAAGGCTTGATGATCTGACCGGGGCGATAATCGATTCAAAAAGCTGAGCGGAAATAGCATGGCCTGTGATGAGCCAACATCACAGGTATATGGCACTTTTTGAATCACTGGCAAAATCGCGTGAAGGTTGTTTTCGCTTTTTGCCCTAATCCCTTTAGAATAGAGGGATTATGAAAAAGTTTAGTCGGACGTTTTTACCCTATGTCGTCGCTGTCCTGCTGGGGGGGATTGCGCTTTTCGCATGGGAAAAGAGCTCTGAGCTGGCTACTGGAGAATTGCAAAGCAAGCTGGAAGCGGTTCTCCAGGAAAAATTTGGCGCACAATATGAATTGAGGGAATTCAAGTTTTCTTTTTTCCCTCAATTGGAATTCACGGTTCGTGATGCCGTCCTGGTGTCGGGAGATATAAAAGTTTCTACGGAACGTGTATCTGTTCATATCCCTCTGGTCTCAATAATTTTAGGAAGAGCTATCATTTCGGATGTTCAGCTTTTCCGCCCAAAGGTAAAGATCATCAGGAACCGGGACGGGCACTGGAACTTCCCCCCAATAGCAATCATTGGAGTTGGAGCAGGCAAAGACGACCTCAGCGATGGTCCGGGCAATGTTGCATTAAAACGGATATCAATTATTGACGGTGAAATATCATTTACAGATGAGTCAATTATCGGACAGCCTGAACGTATTCTGAAAATAACGACGGCAAACTACAATGCCGCCGGAGTTCTGGCGCCTGCAACCATAAACATGTCTGGTGTACTGATTGCAGATGGAAAAAGTTCGAAAACAAGCGTCTCTTTTTCCTGGATCGAGGGAGAGGATAAGGTTTCCTTCAAGGATTTGGAGGTGCAGGGCGATATTAGGATTTCATCACTTACCTCGGACTTGGTTAAACCGTACATGGAGGGATTCTTTCCTGAATGGCTGGATGAGAAATTTCTGTCGGTCGAGTTGTCTTTTTCCGGGAATATAGAACAGCATTTTGACTTTTTTGGCAGATTTGCTCTTAATCCTGAGCAGGTGGCTTTTGAGAACCTCAAGGAGGAGACCTTAAGCCCGGATTCCAAATGGATTGAAGTGAAGGGGAATCTCAAAGGGGAAAGACTCTCAATGAGCAGATTCAAGCTTCATCTGCCGGAAATTGATTTCCAGGGCAATATGGAGATCGAGAACATATGGCAGAAGGATCCAGTGGTAAGGCTAGGCATAGGGTCGTCACTTGCGGAGGTTCCAAGGCTTATCGCGCTACTGCCGCAGGAGTTATACCCGAAATTTCTTGAAACTTTTTCCCTGGAATCTATTGAGGGGGGGAGTATACGGTTAATTGATTTCAACTTTTCAGGAAAGTATAGCGACGCGTTTAAAGCTCCAGAAAAGGGGGAAAAAGGGGCCTATACCGGCAGGCTTGAAGTGCGCGATCTTGCGGTTAAGCCGGTCATGGCCAAACATTCAATTTCCGAGATGAACGGGATTCTGGCGGTTGAACCGAAGGATATTATTTTTAAAAAGATTTCAGCAAGGTACGGAGCATCCCAGCTGAAAAATGTCAGCGGCGTTATCGAAGATTTCTGGGACAATCCCGTTTTTCTTGCGAAATTTGTCGCCGATTTGAACCTGAAGGAGTTCCACGAGGAATTAATCGATAATATAGGTTCAAAGCAGCTTTATGATATTTTAAAACCAATCCACAAATTCAGCGGAAACATAGGATTTGAATTCCTCCTTCAGTACGATATCGCTGGGGGAAAGCTGATGGAATTTTTCGGAAATTTCGATTTTAGAAACATAGGCTTTACTCACGAACTTTTCGAGAATCCTGTGGAGGACCTAAATGGAACAGTTTTCATTAACCAGGAATTGATCGAAATAACAGAGTTGGAACTGGTTACCGGCACAAGCATTTTCAGGACTACGGGCACGGTCTATAATTATCTTAAAGAGGACTACCTCTTTGAGCTCACATTGGACGCGTCCGGCGATACTGCCGAGTTTGCGAGTACCGTATTTTATACCTATCCATACCTCAACAGCCTTAAAGGCTATTTCGGCTCCAAGCTGGAGGTGGAGGGAACCCTCGATGATATGACTTTCAGACAGTGGAGCGATTTTACTGAAGCAGAGTATAGATTTCAGGATAAGTTTTTCAAGCCTGTCGGAGTGCTTTCCCAGGCTATGGCAAATGGACGTATAGTGGGTATGGAGAGGGTTATTATCGATAAAGTCGATATAAAACTTGGTGAGTCACAGTTATTGCTCTCAGGATATGTCGACAATTTCCTGCAGATACGCAATTTTAAGTTTGATTTGAGTGTGATCTCTCTGAATCTTGACGACACCCAGCATTTTCTCAAGATGTTCAAGCCGGGCGAGATCAAAGGGAAAATAAAAGGGAATTTGAGCCTTTCGGAAACAGACGGCGAAAGTACCTATGATTACGATTTCCAATTGGATGTCAAAAAGATAAGACTGAATCGTTTGGAGAAACTTGGCGGATTATTTGAAAAGTTGAAGCTGAAAGGAAACGTCTCCGGGCTGGTTTATCTGAAGGGTGCGAGCGGCAAGAATCCATCAATGACAGGGGAGATTACAGGCAAAGGGATTGGTTTCAAGACTGTTCTTGCCAGGCCTATCTTTGGTTTAACCGGCAAGATACTTCTTAGCGGGGACAGGATCAGTATTCAGGATGTGCGCGCCGGAATGGGTAGATCAAAAGGGATGGTGTCCCTTGATATGGATGTCTCCACAACTCCACACATTATCCTTACAATAGATGGCGACGAGATATATCTTGAGGACATCGTCAAGCATGCAAGCGAAACCGATGGAGAAACGGATATTGCAGATAGCCCTGAGCCGCCGGGCGAGGAGAGGAAAAAGTTTATTGATCCGAGCTGGGAAATTCACGTCAAGTCAAAAAAGGGGACGATCAACACGATTACATATAATGACCTTGAGGCTTCACTCGCGATTGCGGACGATCAGTTCGAATTCAGCAAACTCAAATTCGGGGGGTATGCCGGGGAGTGGGATATCGCAGGCAATCTGGATATACGCGACGGGAATCAGCTTTTTTCGGTAAAACTGAAAGTGGATAATGTTGACATGAAACCGTTTTTTCATGATGTCATTCCTGATGTAAACAGAATAGGCGGGCACATGGATCTGCGGGGGGAGGTAAGTGGAAACGGATTGTCATGGGATATGTTCAGAAAAAATCTCTCCGGGCGGATGGATATTGAAATGCGCGACGGCATGGTAGAGAAATTCGGCGGCGTCTCCCAGGTTTTTGCCTATATCAACGTGTTGCCGTTGTTCAAGAAACGGCATGTCGATATGGTTGGAAAGGGATTGCCATTCAATACGGTCAAGGGAACATTCAGCCTGAAAGATGGTGTGGGGAATACGGAAAACCTTACCATGGAAGGGGACGTTCTCAGACTCTCCATGCTAGGGGACGTTAATCTTGCTGAAGGGAAACTCGACCTGTTACTAGGATTAAAACCGTTTACTACGATAGATAAGGTAGTATCCAGCATCCCTCTTGCGGGGAAGATCCTTGCGGGGGACGAAAAGAGCCTTATTATCAGCTATTACCGACTAGGGGGGACATTTGATAATCCTGACTCCAGGGCGGTTCCGGCTGAATCTGTTGCCAGGACAATGATAGGGATTGTTCAAAGAATTCTTGAAGCACCTGCCAAGGCGCTTTCCACAACAGGAAATTCTCAAAATGAATAGAGCCGAATTTTGACTAACTAATTAAATAATCGCATTTTAGAAACAAATGCTATATTATTTCCAAAGATGGGAAAACATTGATTTCTTAACTGGAGATAAGGAAATTGGGAATTGATAATAATATTCTTGGTTCCGACGACGGGTCTCTTGCCGATTTTGAAGAAGAGCTTTTAACACAGCAGAAGACCAAGTCATACAGGAACCTGTTTTTTGTACTGCTTCTGCTAGCTCTTTTCTCAAGCATTGGATTTTACGCCTGGAAAAAGGGGAAAATCTCCACCGACATCGTTTCAAAATTAAGAAAGTCCGAGGATAAGAAGGGGATGGCGGATTCCGCCCTGAAAGCGGATGAAACCGGAAAAGCACCATCGGACAAAAAGGGCAAAAAGGATATTGATATAGAGAGGATCGAGCCTGATTCCGTGAAAACTTCCTCGACGTATAAAATAAAGGTGCAACCGGGTGAAGCTAGGTCGGGAAAATATTTCCTCCAGGTCGGCATTTTCGCTGAAAAGAAGAATGCTGAAAAAGTCCTGAAGATGCTCGAAAAGGCGGGTCTAGACCCAAGATCATCCGATACAATGATCCCGTCGAAAAGGGTGAGGGTGGTTGTCGGTCATTTCCCTTTCAGGGAGCTTGCCATGGATGAAGCGGCGGCCCTTCGGAACAAGGGATTCAAGCCTAAGGTGCAGATCATGGCCCCTGGCGTCTATTCGCTCATCATGGGGAATTTCGCCACGGTCAAGGAAGCAAAAAAGCTGATCAGCGAGCTGGAAGACAAGGGGATACCTGTCAGGACAGATTATAAACTTACGAGAGATTTCATGATCCCAGCTACTGTTGTATACCTTAAGGATATCGAGGCTGGGGATTCACTCGACAAGGCTGAAGCTCTTCTTAAGAGAAACAAGATAGAGTACACACTGCGAAAGTAGAGGCTCACGCCAGCCTTTGAGATATTGAGAGCAGGCTCTTTTTATGAAGCCGCCTCTTTAAGCGACAATGTTTATGGTATTCCCTTTAAGAGTTTCTTTCCGGATTTCGTTGTTTTTCTCGATTTTCTGTTCGGCGATTTGGTCATCCGCGGCCCTGTTTTGGAGTTCAACGTTTGGATTTACCCCTTTTGAGGAGTCGGGCGTGCCGAACTGAACCTGATTTACCTTGTCTTGAAAGACGCCTATTGCTACAGGATCCATTTCTTTTACCTAATAAATACCTTATTTCTCAATGATACACTTTCACATGAAAATAATCTACTTTCCATCCAGTTTCTCCGGCAAGTATGCTATCATTCCTATTCACTTATATGGAAAACATCAGGAACTTTTCAATTATCGCCCATGTAGACCATGGAAAATCGACTCTGGCCGATCGGATGCTGGAATTTACCGGCGCGCTCACTAGCCGTGAAATGAAGGATCAGGTGCTGGACAAGATGGACCTTGAGCGGGAACGGGGCATCACCATCAAGGCTCAGGCCGTAAGGCTGAAATATAAGGCCAAGAACGGCCAAGAATATATGCTGAACCTGATCGACACACCTGGACATGTCGATTTTTCTTACGAAGTCTCCAGAAGTCTTGGCGCGTGCGAAGGGGGGATCCTTCTGGTAGATGCCTCGCAGGGGATCGAGGCCCAAACCATCGCCAATTTCCATCTCGCTTCAGACCTCGGTTTGGAGGTAATTCCGGTTATAAACAAGATCGACCTTCCGGCAGCTGACCCGGTAATGGCAAAACAGCAGATCGAGGATATCCTTTGCATCGACGCCTCGGAAGCGGTTCTAGCTTCGGCAAAGAAGGGGGTCGGTGTAGAGGATGTGCTGGAGGCGGTAGTAAACAAAATCCCTCCTCCAAAAGGGGACAGAAACGCCCCTTTGAAGGCCCTCCTGCTTGATTCATGGTACGACCCGTATAAAGGGGTAGTTGTGCTGACGAGGATCTATGACGGCGTTATAAGGCCAAACATGAAGATATGGCTAATGCGGTCGGATAAGGAGTATGTAATAACACAGCTTGGGGTTTCCACGCCAGCCGACCTCGACCTGAAGGAAGCTGGCCCGGGAGAGGTTGTCTTTTTTACGGCGGCAATTAAAACGGTTGCCGATACGAACGTGGGGGACACCATTACCGAATATAGGAGACCCACGACAGAGCCGTTAGCCGGTTTCAAGGAATCGAAGCCGATGGTTTTCTCGGGCCTCTATCCTGTGGAAGGGGACAGCTACGAAGCGCTTAGGGAGGCTCTTGAGAAGCTTCACCTGAACGATGCTTCTTTCCAATATGAACCGGAAACGTCCGCCGCGCTCGGTTTTGGATTCAGGTGCGGATTTCTTGGATTACTGCATATGGAAATTATCAGGGAGCGGCTTGAGCGGGATTTTGACCTTACTTTGATAAGCACATCCCCTTCTGTTAACTACAGAGTGACGCTCCAGGATGGAACCACGGTCATGGTGGATAATCCGTCCAGGCTCCCGAAGATGTATAACTTCATTGAGGAGCCGATAATGAAGGCGACGATCATATCACCAGACAGTTACATTGGCGACATCTACAAGCTTGTGGAAGAAAAGCGCGGCGTTCAGGAAAAGATGGAATACATTGGGTCGGGAAGGGTGATGCTCGTATATCATGTTCCGCTCAATGAAGTTGTGCTCGATTTTTTCGACAAACTGAAGTCCGCCACGCGCGGGTATGCTTCCGTCGATTTCGAGGATGCCGGATTCCAGAAGGGGAAGCTGGTTAAGCTCGACCTGATGGTGAACGGAGAGGCTGTAGACGCTCTCAGCTTTATTGTTCATTCCGACAAGGCTTATACTGTGGGGCGAGACCTCGCCGCCAGAATGAAGGAGCTTATTCCGAGGCAGATGTTTGAAATAGCTATTCAGGCCTCAATAGGGAGCAGGGTAATAGCCCGGGAGAGCATTAAGGCGATGAGGAAGAACGTCACAGCCAAGTGCTACGGCGGAGATATCTCCAGAAAGAGAAAGCTTCTGGAAAAGCAGAAAGCCGGAAAGAAAAAGATGAAACAGATAGGAAACGTGGAAATACCGCAAAACGCATTTATGGCTATTTTGAAGAAGTAGGAAAATGGATAAAACTCAAAAATCGCTTTCACGGGAATACATTGAGGCAATAATCCTCGCCCTTATTTTCGCGCTTGTCATAAGATCTTTCGTTGTGCAGGCATTCAAGATACCGTCGGGCTCAATGGTGCCTACTCTCCTGGTGGGGGATCAGATACTGGTGGACAAGCTTGTATACAAATTCCGCGAGCCGAAAAGAGGGGACATCATGGTTTTCAAATACCCGCAGGATCCGTCGCGGGATTTCATCAAAAGACTGGTCGGTCTCCCAGGCGAGAAGATAGAGGTGCGTGACCGTATTGTATATATCAACGATATGCCGCTGGACGATTCCATGTATGCCTATCACGAAAGCGGGCTGGAAGGATACTTCCCGGTCGTGCCGAGAGACAATTTCAATCCAGTGATAATTCCTGAAGGGAAATACTTCATGATGGGGGATAACAGGGAGAACAGCATGGACAGCAGGTGGTGGGGATTCCTGGACAGGGAAGCGGTCGTCGGCAGGGCTTTCACTATCTACTGGTCGCGCGATATATACCGTATGCTCCCTCTAGGGATGCGGTGGGACCGCTTTGGCAAACTCATTCACTAGCGGGTATCGGTAAACGGGGTTATTTCCCCTTCTTCTCCTCCAGCTGTTCAAGCATTTGGGCGAATTGCGTCACCGGAATATCCTCCGCCCTCCCTTTTTCCGCTATGCCTGATGAGGCGAGAGCTTTGTCGATAGATACGGCTGTGTATATCGCCTTGAGGTTGTTTTTCAGCGTTTTCCTCTTTTGGCTGAACGCGATAGTTACTAGCCGGAAGAGACTCTTTTCATCACACTCAACCGGAGGTTTCGCCCGGGGAATGAATGTGAGCACAACGGAATGAACCTTGGGAGGTGGGGTAAATGACCCCGGTTTCACAGTAAAGGCATTCTCAATCTCCCAGTGGAAATTCGCAAAGACCGATAGAGAGCCGTAATGACGACTGCCAGGGGGGGAAGATAACCGTTCACCTACCTCTTTCTGGAACATCAGAACCATTCTTGAAATATATGGCCTATATGTCGTGCATTGTTTGAAGATAGGGATAGAGGCGAAGTAAGGGAGATTCGATACTACCAATAGCGGTGCGGGGAGGGTGGAAAAGTCGACCCTTTCTGCCTTTGAGTGGATGACCTCCGCATCCGGCATTATTTTTTCCAGCTTTAACGCGAGTTTTTCATCGGCCTCAATGAGGGTAAGGGTTTTCCCCTTGCCGTAGAGGAGGTTCGTAAGCGCCCCTTTTCCCGGCCCGATCTCGAGGATGTTCGAGTCGTATGAAATTCCGGCTAGTGAGACTATCTGTTCCTTTACACTCTCGTCGCTTAGGAAGTGCTGGCCAAGTTTCTGTCTGCCATGTTTAATAATGCTCATTCATGGCAGTCTCGCAGAGAGAGGGGGAAACATCAAGGCATTTGGGGAGCGAAGAGGATTATTGCGGGGAGGTAGCGGCCGGGTCGGCGCTCCACGAACCTGATCGAACTCTTCCCCCTTTGACGTAGTGAACCGAATCGTTCACGATTACTGCCCTGCTGTTGCCATCCAGCCAGTCATAAGTCTCAGTTGCGCTCCGCTCCTTTACGATCATTTTCCCCTTTAGGTCTATTTTTCCGAGGTTGGTAGGCGGATTCAGGTCGAAAAGGTAAAGTCCCGTATGCGTCCATTCGTAGTAGGCGAATGGTTCGTTGGCGTCAAACCACTCGCTGTATGTGGGAGTTGTGTCATGCAGAAGGATGTTTATCGCAAGCCTTGCCGGCTTGGCTTCAGTCGCCGGGAGATAGGTGATCGCCTTGTGGTCCATTAGAGCGTCCGAGGAGGTGCCCCGCTTGCCGATAATATAGCTATCGGATTCCGTCGGATTTTCCGGGTTGGTAATATCAAAGAGTGAGAGTTTGACCCCTTGGTACCACGCCCCTCGTCCGTCTCCCCAGCTTGAGGAGGTATCGGGCACGGTATCCTTCCCAATGCCGAGGAGAAGGTTCTCGTTCACGAGGTGAAGGTAATCCGAGTAGCCGTCAATTTGAAGTTCCCCGGCGATATAGGGGTCGACGGGGTTCGAGAGGTCGAGAATATAGAGCGGGTCGGTGACTTTGAAGGTTACCAGGAAACCCCGCTCCCCCATGAATCGCGCAGAGTAGAGCCGCTCACCTGGTTTTCCTATTGCTCCGGGACGGCCGGTGTTTGGTAGGCGTGAAATCTCCTTTAACACGGAGATTCCGCTCTCCATCGACTCTCCCAATACCGTTAGTCGGGTTGTTGAAGTATTGTTCCAGGTATCTCCAAGCGAGGTCACTATTCTCAGGTAGCCGTTATGCTCCCCCATGCGGAACGATTTTTTATCCTGCTCCCAGCCGAGATGCCCATCCACAATCCCCGAACAGCAGTAGGAAGGGAGCGAATTACCAAGTGAGAACTTGTGCAAGTCGGTGTAAACCATCGGCTCGGTATAGGTGACCATCTCGACGCTTTTGGAGGTGCCGGATGAAGCGTCCAGCATGACAGAGGTTGAAGCAACGTTATAGTTATATCGTGTGGTCGCTAGGTATAGAGAGGTTTGGGAGACGTAAACCGTTTCCGATTGGCCTATGATACAGCTTGACCTTGGGGTGTCGGGTAGCGCGAGGTTTATTGCCGTCACAGTTATTACTGTCTGAGTGGTAATTTCATCGTTTGGGGTAGGGGGGAGGTAGCAATCCTCGGCATCGGTAAGAGGTCCCGCATCAGCTCCATCTATCCTGTAACCGGGGAGGAGATCGGACAGTGTTGCCGCTTCAAGTAGCGCAGTGTTATTGTTCTTTTGCGCGTCGTCTGCAGGGTACATTTCATAACCGTCAATGCTCGGTGTGAATCGTGTAACAAGATAAAGAGTCTCCCCGATGCGTCTGCTCGAAATTACCTGTCCGTCGATAGAGATGTTTTTCAGGTTAGCGGGGGAGGCCGGATCACTCACATCAACAAGGTCGATGCTGGTAGTCGAATTCACCCCATACCAGGGATTGAACCAGTAGCCGTAATCGAAATTGGAACCTGTTGCGATGATTGCCAGGAGGTCTGGCTTGTTTGCTCTTCCGGTAACCAGATAAAAATCGTTTATTCCATGGGAATTGTCCGTAATCGGTATTACGGATGTTTCGGTTGCGCCTGGTGTAGCCGTTGAAAGCTTCATCACCCTTATTTTATTTTTGTAGCTGTTAATGAAGGCGGAATCGTCGATTATAGATGTGGACGTTTCAGTTGAAGTAGAGGTTGATGTATCATTTGTGCTATCCGTGCTGGTTGTAGCGGTATCCGGGCTTACCGCATCTGTTGCGGTTCCTCCGCTGCCAACTGCTTCATTGGTTGCGGGAGCAACGTCTGAAATTCCGATATCCCACCCGCTGTGGTACATGTAAGAATCAGGGACAGCGATGTACAGGTAATCTCCATCTGTTTTTACGAGGTCGGCCTCGTCAACTCCGGCTTCCTGAAGATTTGTCGTCGAGAAGACAGTGGCAGACTGGGTCCCAGTACCCGCATCAGCGGCAGTGGCCGTGCCGTTTGTTTCCGGTACGCCGGTATCGAGAAAGTACCTCCCCTGGCTGGAATTATCGGTTGATCTTTTAATGCTCTCCTTCAGGTACTCCTCCAGTTTTGACGGTGTCTGGAAGCGGGCGAGGGAGGCCTTTGATCTCCTGTTCTCTATGAAGTCGGTAGCTTTAGGATCGTCCGGCGGATTCCCCGATTTTATGGCGTCGCAACCGGCAAGAATGAAAGATAGAAGTATAAAAGTTCCTGAAAGGAATCCGGATTTCTTCATAAAAACATGTTAGCAGAAGATTTGATATTGATACAAATTGTTTGCAGGAGAGAAGGAGTACGGTTTACGTTGTGCTCAGGGCTTCCTTGGACCATTTCCTGAAACCTTCGGCCAGCCCCATCATGAAGGTGAGCTGTGCCCACACAACCTCGGCGCCGAAATTGTATTCAAAGATACCCGCTATTGCGAGGTTAATGTAACAACCGAAAAGCCCTATGTATATCGCTCCGAGGTAGGGATTTCTTTCCTTTTCCTCCTTGAAAAGGGTCAGATACTTGCGCATGAAGTACACGAAGAGGAACAGCATGATGAGGAGGCCGATCACCCCCCCTTCCGCAAGTTCCTGCAGGTAGAGGTTATGCGCGTGGGAAGGGTTGTGAATGATCCCCTCTGCCGAAAACTTCTTCAGGATAAAGGTTAACTGGTTGTATCCGACGCCGAAAAACGGGTTGTCCTTGAAGGTATCCCAGGCAATTTCCCAATATTTCAGCCGTGAGGCGAAATCCACCTCGAATATCCTCTCCATCCTGTTCCTGAAACCGGAAAAGGCAAAGAAATAAACTGCAAACAGGGTCGGGATAATCATTAAGGATGAGACGAAAAATTTTCGTGATTTAAAGGGAGTTATCAGGATAACGGTGAGAGCGACGCTGAGGAAGTAGCTCCTCGATCCGGAATAAACCAGACCTGTCAGCAGGAGCGGGAGGTAATAGGCATACTCCTTTTTGTAAAAGATGGAGAGCGTCAGGCAGACCATGAATACAAGAGATATGTACCCCCCGTAATGGAGTGGATGCCCGAAATACCCGATAAGCCTCTCTTCGAACATTTCAACCCAGAGCCTTTGGAAAATATACGGAGCGCCAAAATATTTCTGCAGGATCGCCCAGCATATAAGGAGGTTGTTGGTCATGAAGAGAGTATGAAGCGTCTTGTCGAGCACGTCCTTTGCAATAGAGAATCGTCCGATTAGTATGTACAGGAATTTATCCCATATTTCCCTTATTTCAACGAAAAAGCTGAAGACGCCGTTTATCAGGACGGTAATCCCTTTCCAAGAGTAGACCAGGGCAAAAAGGGAGAAATCGACATCTATATTTTTCCACTCTTTTGTCTTGTAGAGATCGTAAAGGAAGAGAATGGTGAAGATCGCGATTACCGCATTGATACCGGCTATGGAAATTGAGGATGTAAATGCTCCAAGGTAGAGGATATAGGGAATCACCCTCCCTAGATCAATTACCTTCAAGCGATTATCCATCGTAGTGTCATGCATTGCTTAATTCTATTAAAGTAAATCTGTTTCCAAATAATATAAGTAAAAAATCGGTTACTAACTTCAACCTTGAAACTATACCGTAATCCGGCAATTTATTGAAATAGTATTGGCGGTTAAATTATGAAAATAACAGCTTAAAGCAGGCTACAGCATCTGCTACAGGCTGCCAAAGCCCCCTCCCGCTGGATCAGCTTCCGCCACTCCCTCATTTTAGGGCCGTTCCAAAGCTCTTTTATCGGTGTCTGGTTAATATTGCCGATTTGGAGGGGAAAACATCTCTGTGAGCCGGTGAGTTCGCCGTTTGCCAGAAGCTGTATTTCGGTCCAGAATACCCGGCACCTGTCGTTCCCGATGAATTTTTCAGGATGTCGATACCATTCGCCAAGCTCTTCTGAGCTCCTCAGGTAAGGTTTCCAGCGGATATTCAGGTCGATGCCGGCGTTTTCCACCCGTTCTATCTCTTCGGCGAGTTTTTTTATATCTACCTTGCCGGGATCGGATAATCCCGACGAGATCGCAGTTACTGGGTACATGCCATATTTTCGGTTATGTTCCTCAGCCTGTTTCTCCGTGATGAACTGCAGGTGGTGGAGCATAACTTCATCGATTGCTATCCCTGAGTCGGCAAGAAATCGTAGCAAGTCCAAAATCGACCCCTGGTTGGAGTGGAAGATGGTGCCAACCACATTTAACGAAGGCCTGGAAGAGCCGTTCTGGATCTTCAATTCATGAAGTCTCCTTAGCCCGGCGACCGCTTTTTCGAAGCATCCCGGTATCCCTCGAATAGAGTCATGGATATCTCCCGGTCCATCAAGAGATACCCAAACCGATCCTATACCGGCCTTAAACAGATCGTCTGCCAGCTTTGGGAGGAGTAGCCCGTTTGTGGTGATCTGCGTCTCCATCCCGAGGGATGTTGCCGCCATGATCGCTTCCGGCAGTGGTTTCCAGAGTGTCGGTTCGACGCCGTTAAAGGCGATAAGCGGCTTTTCTACGGCAAGCTCCTCCATCAGCTCCTTTACCTTTGATAAAGAAAGCTCGTGGTTCCCGTCCCCTATCATGGTCTGGTAGAACATGCTGTCGGTGGCCTGGATCCCTACGTCACACTGGCTGCACCTTGCGTTACACCGGCTGTTTACATTGATAAAGAGCCGGAGGGGGGGGAGGCTGGCGCCGTTGGTAATATACCTGGAATTGGCCCATCTAAGACACCAGCTGATTATTTTCGAGGGGGTGACCTTTTTCTTCCTTAATTTGTAATAGATATTTCCAGGTCCCATATAGACTTATAGTAATCTGTTCTTCTCTTCTGGTAAACACGACTTTCCTGAAAATGAGAATTCATTGGCAAAGGGGTAATATGTAATCGGCATGAGGAGAATGGCAACAAGAAGTATCCCTGAAAAACGAGAGGATGGCGCCTGGGGGGCGAGAAGCCGGTCTTTGGCAGGGTATCCGGCTCTGAGGCGAGAAAATTATGTACATCAAGGAATCTTTTTATGCTAAAATTCGCACTGTAATATTAACGCGCCGGAGTTTCAGAGCATGGTGCTCATGTCCTCTATGGCCGAACCCTAGCCTAATAGGAGGTAACATGGGTAAAAAATTGTATGTAGGTAATCTTCCTTTCACGGTGAGTGATTCAGCTCTGGAAGCGGCTTTTGCCGAAGTCGGTGCTGTTGAATCCGCCAAGGTCATAACAGACCGCGATACAGGCAGAAGCAAAGGCTTCGGGTTTGTTGAAATGGGAAGCGACGAAGATGCGGCTAGCTGTATCGAGAAGCTGAACGGCTCAAACCTGGCCGGACGTGATATCACGGTTGCAGAGGCAAGACCTCAGGCTCCACGCGAAGGTCGCGGCGGCGGTAGAGGCGGCTTCGGCGGCGGCGGCGGTGGCGGTGGGAGAAACCGCTACTAATAAAGTAGAGATTAAACGGTCTTGTCCTTTGGGATGCCGTTTTCCAGATTATGAAACTGCTAATATGAAATTCTATTCTTCCATGTTTCAGAAATGCGCCTTGCGTGCGATTTTTGAGAACTTTCAGAATATATAAATTACATATCCCCAAAATATATCAAATGTTGTCTTTAGCTATTTCAATAAAAGAAGTGGGTAAAACCGTTGTTATTGTTTCGGGACTAGCTGTTTCGTCCGAAAATCTGCCTTATTAACAGTTGCCCGGAAGCCAAACCGTTTTAATAACGGTTCTGGTTTCCGGGCCTGTTTTTGTGGAGAGGGGGGATAAATGAAAGTTCCGTCGCAAAAGGAGCTTTTGAATTCGCCTCTTTTTGCGGTTGGTCTTATCTTCCTCGCAATAAACCTTACTACCTCACATATCTTCTATGAAGTATCAGACTATAAAACTCTTCTAGCCCTTGCAGGCGCTGCTTTTCTGGTAGTCTGGTACGATATCATTCATAGAGAAAAAGATTCGGGTGAAGAGCCGTGGGAAATGTGGCTTATTCTATCGCTCCTCCCTTTGGCGACCATCCCGGGATACTTTGTCCAGGCAGGTCACTACAACTACTTTCTGTTCATGGAGTTTTCCATAACCTTGGCTGTAATCGTCTATGCCGGATATATCTATAGAAATATAAAAGAAATGAATGATATCTCACCCCTTATTTTCTTGATAGGGATAACTGTTATCTATGTGAGCCTTTGGGGGTTAATTGAGAATATTCTTGTCTCAAACGGCTTCGCCAGAATATTTTTTCAGAATAGAGTTCAATCAACATTCGGGAATCCAAATTATTTTGCCGGTTTCCTGAATCTGCTCTTGCCCATTTTCTTTGCCCTTTTTCTGGGATCGTTGTCATTGGCAAAAACGAATAACGTGCATATCAAACTCAAGTTTGATAGAAATAACGGCTTCTGGCTGGCTGTGCTCTTTTTTGGGTTGATGGGACTTTCCCTTACAGGCACCAGAGCCGCTATCGCTGGTTGTTTCATCGGGATCATGTTCTCAGGGTTTCTTTATTCACTCTATGTTCTGGCAAAGCGGGAGCGTAGATCGGTATTTAAAATCACATCGGTTGCTTTGATAGTGTTGGTTTTAACGGCAATCATCTTCTCGCTTATAGCAAATATAAATATAGAACATAACCGGTTCGCTAAATTGCTAAATATTGAAACATGGACGCCTCGTTTGATTCCGTGGAAGGCGGCAGTCGATTCCATATCTGCCTCACCTTTATTCGGGTACGGGCTTGGTAGTTCTCATCAGCTTTACCAGGAGTTTGTTGATCCATCCGTAAGGATATATGTATCCTCCGTGGCATACGGCCATGTCCATTCCGAAATATTGGAATATATGCAGGAAGCGGGATTTTTTGGCTTGGTGACCTATCTTTTCGTATGGGGTTATATAATCGCAAAGCTTGTAAAGGTATTACGGTCATCAAAGCATAACGCCGGGGTGCGAATATTGGCGATCGGGATATCTGGAGGATTCCTCGGCTATCACATACAAAGCCTTGCCTCTCTCGTGCCGCGGATGATGGTAGTAAAACTACCGCTGTTCATGATGATCAGCATCGTCTTTACTCTAAAGAGGCTGTCAGTTAACGACGTCTCAAGGCAAAAAACAGCTGTTCAAACTGGCAAAAGTGCGGTTGCCCTGACTTCAATTGTTATGGTAACGGTTGCCTGTTTCACTTTTTTCCCCTGGGTTGTTACGCAATATCGTTATCAGGCAGCAATAGAAATGAGGTCGATCTCATCTCAAATCGAGGAATTGAGTAATTCGGTTGCCATAAAACCGGATATAAATTCACTGAACATGCTTGCGAAACTTCTTGTAGTAACCAGGGATGTGGAGAAGCTGGAAAAGACAGTGGCGATCATAGACCAGAGAGTTCCAGGCATGAGGAACTTGGGATTTATCAAGGCCTCCCTTGCTTTTATTGAAGGGGATCTTGAGAAATCCAAACGTCTTGCGCTGGAATTTCAGGAAAAAGACAATTTCTTCGATCCAAGCATGGATTTGCTATTTCATCTGGCGGTTGATACAGGTGATGCCGACCTGTTTTATAGAGAGATGAATACCCTTGTAAGGAAGCATTTGCTGAAAAACAGATTGTTAGCTCCGCGTAGCCCGATACTTTTCAAAACTTCGGAGGGAGGTTATGCAAGCAGGGTTGTGTTTGAACAAAGCAGTGACGAGATGATAGTTATATGGGACAAGGCTTTTGTGGAAAGATTATTTCAGAAGGCAAGAAGGAACTGGCTTGAAAAAATAGATGCCTCCCTGGAAAAGGAAGAGACTTTTGTTGAGTTATGGACATCGATTTCCGACAATGAATATTTCAAGCTGGCTGTTAAGGAGACTGCTGGTGAAAAAGAACTTGCAGTTATCAGGGAGGTTGAAGAAAGGTATTTTGAAAAAAATCGCGCGCGCGAACAAAAGCTGAAATATCTTGAGATGGCTTTTGAAAATAGCATGAGCAATGGCAAAGACGACGATGAAGCATTTATCCGTGAGAAATACAGACAGGATATAAGAAAGGTAAATATCCAGTTTGCGGATGATCTGGAATCGTACGAAAAATATCTTTCAGAAAGAACTGATTGGCCTATCTACAAGGCCAAAGTTAAATTTATTAACAGTTTTGTGCTGGAACTTGTTGCGCATGTTCATATGGGGAGCAGTTTCTACCCAGTGGTTGGGTACACATCACCTTAATGCTTGTCAGGAAATACGGTTGCCTTGTATTTATTCACCAGTTGTCAGAATTATCACTTGAAAATATGATTACCTTGTGGTAGCATCACCACGTCGTAAATAAAGCGGGATGCATACGATATTTACCTAAATATTGTTTGCGCCTGCATTGCAAAAAGCCGGGCAACGTCGAGGTTATTGAAATATCTGGGGAGGTATCTATGGACTGGAAGGAAATCGGTAAATCGCTTGTTTCGCAGGGTGTTCCGTTGCTAGGAGGCATACTTGGAGGGCCTGCCGGCGCTGTCGCAGGAAAGATGGTCGCGGGCATTTTCGATTCAAACCCGAGCAATCCCGAGGAACTGTTGAACGCGATACAATCTGATCCCGAAGCAATCACAAAACTGCGAGAATTTGAAATGACGCACAAACAGAAACTGCAGGAACTTCAGCTTGAGGAGACGAAGGCATTTTTAGCGGATATGGATTCGGCGCGTTCACGTGAAGTCGCTCTCGCAAAAGCGACCGGCAAGGGGAACAATCATCTTTATGTGATGGCATATATTGTCCTTGGAAGTTTTTTTGGCATAGCTGGGTATCTTTTTTACAAAGTCATCTTTATTAGCAGTGATCCATCGATTGACAAGGGGGTTATGGAGAAGCTGAACAACAATCCCATATTAATGATTATTATAGGCGCGCTAATATCCGGCTTCACGCAGGTGCTATCATATTTCTTTGGAAGCTCGAAAGGTTCATCGGATAAAAACTCTATGATGCAGTCAAAAGGCTAGACACGCCCAATGATAGCCGAAGGAAGCGTAAGCGTTTCCAGCCTGAATATGAGGTTTTCTCCGGGAGGGCCGGTTATCAAACTCCTCCCGCTTGGTACGGAGCTGGAAATACTGGCGCGGGAGGGTTCATGGTTTTACGTTCGGGCAAGCGGGCTCACAGGCTTTGTCGGTTCGAAGTATATCAATGTAAAGCGGCAGGAGAATAAACAGCCTGACACCCATGTTGAGGTTGTTAAACGTTCTGGAAACGTAAATATAGATCTCCTGAATATGAGGATGAGTCCGGGCGGGGAGATAATCTCAAGGCTTCCGAGAAATACCACTGTAAACATCCTTGAGGATGAGGGGAGCTGGCTGAAGGTGCAGGCGAATGGACTCACCGGTTACGTTACAGAGGAATATATTACTCTTGAAAAACTTACCACACTCCCTCCGCCACAGAAGAAGGAGGATGTAGCCGGTTTCAAATACGAGGACGAAAGGGCTTACGCTCCGGATGGCACCAAATTCGGCAAGAAATACAAGCTTGGTATATATAATGCCGGTTCCACCTCAATTGCGGAATTTATCCAGAAAAACAAGTCGAGGTTCAAAAATATCTCACAATCTCTACTGAACGTCATGAAAGCGGTTTCCGAAAATGAGGGGAAATTCGAGTCGATTAATACATGGGACAACTGTTTTCTTTCCGCCGGCGTTTTCCAGTGGACCACCGGGCCAGGAAGTGAAGCTGGTGAGCTTGCAGCCGTACTTGAAAAACTCAAAGAAAGGTTTCCCGACTCATATGAAAAATATTTTGGCAGGTACGGGCTTGTTCCGGAAGGGGTGCGGTACAGGGAAGGGGCCACACCAGTAGGATATTTCAAAATTGGCGGGGTGCTACTTGGAGATTCAACACAGAAAAATACCTTGCGTTCGCTTCCGTGGGCATACCGTTTTTGGCTGGCGGGGCATGACGACGATATGCGTGAGATACAGACACTCCATGCCGCCAGCAGAATTGATCTGTTTTACAAGCAGGATAAAAAGAAAATCGGGGAATTCCATGTATGCGATTACATAACTTCAGAATACGGCGTTGCCTTGTTGCTAGACCAGCATGTAAACAGGCCGGGACATGTCCCTCGCATTTTGGGTGACGCGGTAAATGAGTTGTCCGGCAAACTTGATATAAAAAATCCGCAAAAATGGAAAGACGATGATGAGAGAATGTTGATAGAAAAATACCTGGAACTCCGCACCAAGACGAGCATGACACATCCGACACATCGTGCGGAAACTGTTTTCAAACAGGTAAAAGCTGGGGTCATCTCCGACAAAAGGGGTACGTTCAAACTTTCTGTATAACGCTGTTCCTGTACAGCATCGTTTTCGCAATTCTGCCTCGATGAGGTATTCTTTAAGTGAGTATAACGTTTAGCTGAAACAAGGTATTTTACCATGCAAAAGATACTTTACCGGTCTCACACAAGAGGCTACGCGGATCATGGATGGCTAAGGAGTTATCACACTTTCAGCTTTGCCGATTACCATAACCCCGAGAGGATGGGATTTGGCCTCCTCAGAGTATTCAACGATGATGTGATCGAACCGGCACAAGGTTTTGGAATGCACTCCCACAGGAACATGGAAATTGTTTCGGTCCCTATCAGCGGTGAACTTAGGCACGAAGACAGCATGGGCAACAGATATGTAATCAAGAAAAATGAAATTCAGAAGATGTCCGCCGGTTCTGGCGTCATGCATTCTGAATACAATAATTCTGAAACGGAGCCGGCAAACTTTTTGCAAATATGGATTTTGGCCAAAGATATGAATATAGAACCGTTTTACGGGCAAAAGTCCTTTGAAGAATCTGAAAAGGCCAACCGCTTGCAGATTGTCGCCTCGCCGGATGAAAGGGAAGGGTCGATTTGGATGAACCAGAATTCA
This sequence comes from Nitrospinota bacterium, assembly GCA_029881495.1. NCBI lineage: Bacteria > Pseudomonadati > Nitrospinota > Nitrospinota bacterium. Next base: position 55,618 of record JAOUMJ010000013.1, read on the forward strand.
TTTCTTTCTCTTGCCAATCTGGACGCCGGGATGCCGCTGGAATACAAGATGATGCGCCCCGGGAATGGTGTTTTTGCATTCGTGATCTCAGGGGAGTCCGAAATCGACGGTGAAAGGGTCGGCCCGAGAGACGCAATAGGGATTCTGGAAACTGAAACAATCCGTATCACGGCAAAGGAAGATTCCGAGTTCCTTTTCATAGAAGTTCCGATGAAGTGACGTTCCTGGTACGAGGTCAAAGTCAGTTCACAACCTTATGTGCAGCCACTTTCGGATGGCGGTGAACCTTCTCCATTGCCATCCGTACCGACGAATCGATTTCCTCGTCTGAAAGTGATGTCGGCTTGCCTATATGATGGATTACCGCATTTTCGTACCGTGGCGGAAGATAGTTTAGAGCAAGGCAGAATATGTTATCCAGACACTGTCCGCAAATGCAGAGACCGGGCAATGTCTTCCAAAGTTCCCTAATTTTTGCAATTACTCTGTTTTCATTTTCATTGATGCTCCTTTCGCGGAATTCATGATGTCGAATTATCTCTTCACCCTTGCTCATAACTACCTCCTGTTTTGCTACTTCGCCACTTTAAAATTGTTTGTGAACCTGAGAAAGGTATACCCAAGCGTACCGGAAATCAGCGAACCGAAAAGGATTCCCAGTTTTGCATATGCAAGGTATTCCGGCATTCCTCTGTAAGCGAGACCAGCTATGAACATCGACATGGTAAAACCCATTCCGGCAAGGAATGCGCCTCCGAGGGCATGGCGCATCGTCATTTTTGAAGGGAGTTTGGCGATGCCGAGCTTTACCGAAATAAGTATAGAAAGAAGAACGCCGAAAAATTTTCCAACTATCAGACCGAAGAATACCCCAAGCGTAATGCCGCTGGAAAATCCGTTACCGATCGATTCCGGATCGATAATAATTCCGGCATTCGTGAATGCGAAGATCGGCATCACTACAAACGCCACAGGAAAAGTCAAATCGTAGTGGAGCCGATGCAACGGAGACTCCATCAGATACGCGTGGTTTTTAAGCATCTGAAGGAACGAGTGCCTTTTGATAGCCTGTTCCTCCCCGGTTGGCGGGACAGGCAGTTTATCTATGTCATCCTTGATTTCCATTATCCGGTTTGAAAGTTCGCCGATGTACTGAAGGAAATAAAACGGGTTGCTCTTGGGCTTCGACGGTATGGTAAAAGCAATAATAACGCCAGCCATTGTTGCATGTATGCCGGACTTGAGCATTGCGAACCAGAGGAAGGCGCCGAATGCTAGGTATGGGAGATAATTCCTTATGCCGATAAGATTGAAGGCTATCAGGAGGACTAGTATGACCGCACCTTTTGCGAGGTAGGCAAATGAAATCTCCTTTGCGTAAAAGATGGCGATTATCATGATCGCCCCCAGGTCGTCAACCACAGCGAGAGTAATCAGGAAAATGTAAAAAGACTTCGGGATCCTCTCCCCTAGGAGAGCGAGCACACCGATAACAAATGCGATATCGGTTGCTACGGGAATTGCCCAGCCCCTGTTGGCGGGAGCGTCCGAATTGAGTGTTGAAAAAATAATTGCCGGAAAGGCGATTCCGCCAAGCGCGGCAAAAACGGGGAGTGCCGCTTTGCGGGGGGATGAAAGTTCTCCGAAAAGGATCTCGCGTTTTATTTCAAGACCGACCATGAGGAAAAATATCCCCATCAGACCGTCGGAAACCCAGAGTTGCAACGTCTCTTTCATTTCCCAAGTGCCGACCTGGTAATGTATGTCCACATTAACGACTTGAAGATACAGCTCCGATAGCGGAGAATTCACGGCGATTATCGCAATGGTTGTGAATATGAAAAGGACTATGCCGCTTGCTTTCTTTTGGTGAATGAACGCTTCAACAGGCGTACGGATATTATAGAACGCCCGTTCAAAAGGAGCGTTGAACCTTCTCTCCCTGCCGGGAACCGAGGATGTAACCGTCATGGTATCATCCGCCTTCCGGTAAAGCCCTTGTTTACGAGGATCGATAATCTTGATTTGCCGCAGAACCTTGATGTTTCTACGGGTGCGGGCTAACCATTTTTATCGAAAATATCAGCTGTTTGCCTCGTTCAGAACAAAAACCTTTCTCTAATTATTTTACACTTTTTAAAGTTTTTGTGTAAGACAGATGAATTTTTCTGAACTGTTTGAACTGTAATATCGCAGGGGGTTTAAAAAGATGAAGCGGGGTTTCCATCACTTTTTAGTGACCATGGAGGCCTCTATTTTCTTAATATTATTAAGGAACCCCGCTTCTCTAGTGATAAGCCTACAAAAGTATTTTCCGTTTTAATAGTCTGGTAATATAAAAAAAATAATAGTAAACTGATTTGAAATTTATATTTTATAGATGGATCCGTAAATCCCAGGGGCGGGGAGAATAAATCCTGTTTTCCCTATCCGGCTTGGCAAATCCATCAGTCTGCATATTGGCCCAATATACAACCTGTACAATCAAGGAGCAAAAAGTGGAAAAGATCAATCTCAACAAGAGAGCGGAATTTAATACGGAGTTCAGACCCCAGATACTAAAGGTAGGCGCCAACTATAAAACCCCCCTAATATGCATGAATCCGGGCCAGGAGATACCGCCGCATCCAAGCGGGACAGGGGTTTTCTATTTTGTAAGCGGAAAAGGGGTAATGACCATCGATGGAGTTGCTCACGAAGTTGGCGCGGGTGATATGGTTTTTGTGGAAAAAGGGGAGAGCAGGGGAATTCTTGCCTTGGATCCGCTTACCGCATTTGCCGTACATATTACTGAATAGATTTCACTCTTTATAATTCAATCTCATAGCATCATAGTATAATGTGGAATGACACATTACGAAAAGCATGGTTAACCTGCTGATTTTTAAGAAATGAGAGTTCGTTGAGGAAAAATGAAGTCATTTTGTGATAAATTCTGTTTTGATGATAAATGATTTTGACAATTTTTGTTATTATATCTAATCTTTAGAACATAACAGAAACTCTATTTTTCGGGGGCGTTTTTTGAACGATTTGGCATCAATAGCTACGAAGTTTATCGAAAACTCCCATGATGGCTTCATCGTAGCCGATAAAACCGGAACGATTCTATTCGTTAACGGATCATTCTCCGAAATAACCGGCTATTCCGTGGATGAGGTGCTCGGTAAAAATCCGCGAATTCTGAAGTCTGGCAAGCACGACCAGGAATTTTATAAAAATATGTGGGGTAGCATAAATACAGACGGCTTCTGGAGTGGAGAAATATGGAACAAACGGAAGAATGGAGAAATCTATCCCCAGAGAGTGTCAATAAACATGGTGAAGGATTCTCAAAAAGCGCCCGGCATTTACTACGTAGCGATTTTTCACGATATCACCGAGTCGAAGAAGAGCGAGGACGAGTTTCGCCACAGGGCTTATCATGACCGTCTGACGGGGCTTCCAAACCGCCATCTGTTCTATGACAGGCTGAACCAGGCGATAGGGAGGGCGAGCCGTAATAAGAGCACATGCGCCGCGCTTTTCATAGATCTCGACAATTTCAAATACATCAACGATTCATTCGGGCACGATGTAGGCGATCTCCTGCTGAAGGAGATCGCGAACAGGCTCAAGCAGTGCGCGCGTGATGTTGATACCGTTTCTCGTATTGGCGGTGATGAATTTACGATCATCCTGGACACCCTGACAGACAAGGAAGAATCGGCCATAGTGGCAAAGAGGGTCTTGGCATCAATTTCGAAGGAACTCGGCATACACGAACAGGAACTGTATATCACCGTCAGCATCGGTATTGCCATATATCCTGAAAACGGCAAGGATGCCGCCGAGCTTGTGAAGAACGCCGATACAGCTATGTATCACGCTAAGGAGAAGGGTAAAAACGCCTATTTCTATTTTACCGACGCCCTGAACGTAAAGGCAAAAAAGAGGATGGAACTGGAGATAAATCTCCGCAAGGCGATAAACGAGCGGAAGCTGATCGCTTTCTACCAGCCGAAGCTCAATATAAATACCGGCAAGATAGTCGGCATGGAGGCCCTGTCGAGGTGGCCTATGGCGGATGGCAAATTCCTCTCCCCTGCGGAGTACATACCGGTTGCAGAGCAGACCGGCATGGTGATCGATATGGACAGTCTGATGTTCGAGAAATCGTGCGAATTCACAAAAAGGCTGAAGGAGTATATCCCTTCAGAGAACGGCTTTAAGGTTTCGGTAAACCTTTCAAGCCTCAATTTTGAATCAAAGGGGCTTTCCGCAAGTATTTTCAATATTATCAAAAAATACGGCCTTAGCCCGAAGGATGTGGAGCTGGAAGTTACAGAGACGCTGATAATACGGAACATCGAATCGACGATCCAAATACTCAATTCGCTTGATTCAAAAGGGCTGAAAATTTCGATAGACGATTTCGGCACGGGCTATTCATCACTAAGTTATCTGACGCAATTTCCGTTCAGCACTCTAAAAATTGATCAATCCTTCGTCCACAATCTGGCAACAGATGCGAACTCGCGAACGATAGCAACAGCGATCATTTCCATTGCCAAAGGTTTGAACGTGGAGGTCATCGCGGAAGGGGTCGAGAACAAGGAACAGCTAGACATCCTTCTTGAAATGGGGTGCGACCAGATACAGGGTTACCTTTTCAGCCGTCCCCTCCCCGAAGAAGAAATGGTTGCGCTGATGAAAGAGAACAAAACATATTTCCTATAAGCAATATCCCTTATTCCACTTTCGCATTTCAGGTATGATCTGGGGCGGTCATCATGACTGAAGAACCTATTCATATTGAGGCCCTGAAGTCGGTTCCGCCTCCGTCTGAAAAGCGGATTTCAATACAGGTAACCGCTTCGGCGCAGAGGCATGTTCGTAGCGGGCATCCTTGGCTGTTTGAAAACTCCATAACAAAACAGGGGAGGGAAGGGGCGCCGGGCGACCTGGCTGTAATATACGACAGAAACAACAAGTTCCTCGCTGTTGGGCTATACGATCCACTCTCCCTTATACGTGTGCGAATCCTTCAGCATAGAAAAAGCGCCGATATAAACCTGGCCTGGTATCTGGCAAAGCTCTGCGAAGCCGCGGAGATCCGCAAACCGCTTTCCGCCGGAAATACGGATGGTTATCGTCTGGCGCATGGCGAGAACGACTCCCTTCCGGGATTGATAATTGACAGGTACGCCGAAACGGCGGTTGTGAAGATTTACACACCCTCATGGGTTCCGCATCTTTCCGATGTGGTATCGGCGCTTATTGAGGTAATACCGGTTCGGCGCGTGGTTTTGCGAATGAACCGGATCACAAAGAATGAAAAAAAATATCTTTACGGTCTTGCCGACGGAGGGGTGGTATATGGTCCGCCGCTGGAGGGCCCTGTAGTATTCAGGGAAAATGGGATCCTTTTTGAATCCGATCCTGTGAATGGACAGAAAACAGGCTTCTTCCTTGATCAGCGGGAGAACCGGGAACGTGTGGAGAAGCTGGCAAAGGACAAAACAGTTCTGAATGTATTCTCATATACCGGCGGGTTTTCACTATACGCGTCGAGGGGAGGGGCGAAGTCGGTTACGAGCGTCGATGTATCAAAGCCGGCGATTGAGGCAGGAAAGCGGAATTTCGAACTGAACAAGGGGGATGATCGAATCGCAAGGACTCCTCAGGAGTATATCGCCGAAGACGCATTTAAGGCGATGGAACGTATGCGTAATGAGAAAAGGTTCTTCGACATGGTAATAATAGACCCTCCTGCCCTTGCAAAGAGCGAGGGGGAGGTGGCCGGGGCGCTTATCGCATACGCCAGGCTTGTTAAGCTGGGATTGAGCCTGTTGCGAAGGGGGGGGGTGCTTGTTATGGCTTCCTGTTCAAGCCGGGTAAAGGGAAGCGAGTTTTACCAGACGGTTTTCAAAACAGCCGCAAACTCCGAAAGACCGCTTGAAGAGATAGAACGTACACAACATCCGGTTGACCACCCGATAGGTTTTCCAGAAGGGGCGTACCTGAAATGTCTCTTCGCGGTCGCAAAATAGAAAAGCCTGAACTATGTGATGGCTTTTGATTCTGCGGGAAGTGAAGTTTTTGCCACAAGAGATACGTCATCCAGCGAAAAAAGGTCGCATGAATCCGCTCTTGGGGCAGAAGAATATTTCTTGAAAAGTTAATGGACCCTTTGGGCTAGAAGGATTTGAGTCTTGCCGTAGAGCTTCCCGTTTTTCGACTTTTTCCTGGATAGGTATTTGTCAAGTTTCCATAAAATCTTGTTTGGCAGGACGCGTCTGAGAAAACTGCTCCTTGATAGCTGATGCGAGTTCACTACTATATGCTCCATAGGGACAAACCCGGCTTCCCGGACTATCTCCTTTAGTTCCCTCATTTTAAATTCGCATACATGGTTTCCCCAATTGTTGGCAAGTTTTACATTGCGCTCATGCTTGTCTTTGACTTCTTCCCATGAAGGCTCCTCGCATTTTAAATAATCGCCGTTAGGGGTGGTCAGGCAGATTATTCCGCCGGTCACAAGGTTTTCGCGTAGATTGGCCAATGTCTTTACCGGGTATGCCATATGCTCTATCCCTTCCCCAAAAAAGATGCCAAAATATTTCTTCTCCGACACATGTGATGACGAATCGGCATGTATGAAATTGAAATCCCCATGTGTTGCCTTGAGCTTTATGTAGTCGAAAAAATTCTTTTCATTGTCAAGGAAGTCCACTTTATACCCCTCTTCGGCAAAGAGAAGCCCCAGATTGCCGTTGCCGCAGGCAAAATCCGCAATAGGTATCTCCTTGTTGTCAGGAAGGTATTTTTTCATCAAATCAAATGAGGTATGAATTCGATGGCGAGTCAGGAACTTCTGGTTGGCGCCCCAACGCGGGCATAAGTACTGCTTTTTATCATCTTCCCTTATCAGGTTCAAGAGCGGATTGTTTTTGCAGGCTTCTTTTGGTGGTAATTTCATTGGTTAGTTAGTCTACCCATCGATCCAAAAGCCGTCAAGGCCAAAAAAATGGTACTTTTCGCATTATTTTCCCGATGAGTTAAATCATTCTTTGTCACGCAAGACCAGACGACTGATATAATCACACAATGCCGAAAAGGAAAAAACTGCTTAAAAAACTCGTGATCATTGGCGGGGGGTTCGGCGGTCTATACGCCGCGAAGAAGATGGGGCACGAGGAGTTCGAAATCACCCTCGTGGATAAAACGAATCATCACCTCTTCCAGCCGCTGCTATACCAGGTGGCGACAGCGGCGCTATCCCCGGCGGACATCGGCACACCGATCAGGAAGATAATAAGCCATCAGGAAAATACGCTTGTTCTCATGAGCCGTGTCACGAAAATAGACAAGGTGAACCGCGAGATACATCTTCACAACCACTTGCCGATACCGTATGACTATCTGATCGTAGCCACAGGGGTTCGCCATTCCTATTTCGGGCACGACGAATGGGAGAAATACGCGCCGGGGTTGAAGACGCTGAACGACGCTCTGACGATAAGGGACAAGCTCCTTTTCAATTTCGAAAAGGCTGAGCTTTGCGACCGCTATTCCGATGCCGAGAAGTACCTCAGCTTCATCGTAGTCGGCGGAGGGCCGACAGGCGTGGAGCTTGCCGGGGCGGTAGCGGAGATAGCGAATCATACGATGATCCGAAACTTCAAAAGGATAGATCCGACAAGAACAAAGATATATCTTGTCGAAGCGGCTGAGAACCTTCTTCCGTCAATGCCGAAAAGGATGGGGAACAGGGCAAGAAAGGATCTTGAACATCTAGGGGTTGAAGTAATAACAGGCAAGGCGGTAACCGATATTAATTCAAACGGGGTGCAGGTCGGCGACAGATTCATAAAGGCAACGAACACCATATGGGCAGCGGGAACCGAGGCATCTTCCCTTCTTAAAACACTTGATGTGCCTCTTGATAAGGTAGGGCGCGTTATCGTGGAGCCGGATTTGAGCATACCTGGATACCCGGAGGTGTTTGTCATTGGAGATGCGGCCCATGTGAAAGGAACCGATGGAGTTCCGCTACCGGCTGTCGCGCCGGTCGCAATGCAGGAGGCTGTCTACGTTACCAAACTGATCAAAAATAAACAGATAGGGAAACCCCACAAACGGTTTTCATATATAGACCTCGGAACAATGGCAACCATAGGGAGAAGCAGGGCGGTTGCGCAGATCAGGGGACTTTATTTTTCAGGAATCGTTGCATGGGCCATTTGGTCGGTTGTTCATCTCATGCATGTTATCCTTTACCGCAACAGGCTAAAGGTTTTAGGAGATTGGGTTCTCGGTTACATCACGGGCCATCGCGGCGCGCGTCTGATACGAAATCCTTCGGAAGAAGATTTCCGCGAAGAACTGAATAGGGATAAGTAAACTGGCCTCTCTTTTGTCAATCCATCAAAGGATGGGCTGAACGGTCACTGAAGAATTGCTAGCTGATTATCCGGTTGTATTCGGCGTAAATGCTGTTTTCCTCGTTATGTATCCGGTACAAAAGCGTCTTGAATAGCTCCTTGAAATCATCAATATACTGTTCATCCGAAATGTTGTTCTCGCATTTTTCAAAGAATCTGGTTGCCATGCCGGCCACGTCATCTATTTCGGCAGCCGATTCGGATATCAAGGTTTTCAGCTTTTCATCATTCACGGATGCCTTTTTAAGAACCGGGTACAGGTAAGTATCTTCATTCTGAAGATGTTCAAGGAGCACTGATTTTGCTTCCAGAAGTTTTTTTCTTGCTTCCCTGGATGTAATACCAAGAGACCTTGCGCTGGACAAGGTCTGGATAATCATCTCGTGTTCCTTTTCCAGTTTTTCAATCCGCTTAAACATCCTTTATCCCCCCAATCCCCTTTTACAGGTTCGTATAACGCGCGATGAATGATTTTCTCTGTGATTAATATTTTACCCGAAACAGGAATTGTCATGTGAAAAAATGCCGAAAGTCTTAAATTATCAGCATGATGTAGTTGGCATCTTCTATTTAAATTTTAAACTTTAATGTAACCTTGCGTTTGGTAGAAATGATTATGGGTGAAAAGATATTAAAAAGACCAAGTGTAAGTATGAGCTTCACCCCCAACCGTCATTCAGCATAATCTTCCGTTCTGTGGCGTATAAGTTCCCCCTCGACCATGAATACGACATCCTCGGCAATGTTCGTGCTTAGATCGGCAATTCTTTCAAGATGCCTTGAGGTTGACAGGAGGTGCACTGCCCGTTCTATTGAATCCGAATTTTCCTTCATCTCTTTTTGAAGCACTACGTACATTTCGCGGTTGATGTCATCCACTTCGTCATCCATCGAAAGCACCTTTCTCGCCTGTCTCGTATCCATGTTTATAAGCGAGTTCAAGCTCTCCTTGACCATTCGTTGAACACATTCAACCATGCGCGGAAAATCAAGCTCCAATCCGAGACTCTTTATGGAAGAGAGATACGACGCCCGTTCGGCGATATTTACCGCAAGGTCGCCCATCCGTTCAAGATCGCTGTTCACTTTCAAAATGGTAATGATGAAACGAAGATCCGCAGCTACCGGCTGGTGGAGAGCGAGTATTTTCAGGCACTCCTCTTCAATAGCGACCTCTTTTTCGTCGATGGCGTCGTCGCCGTTTATCACTTCCTCGGAAAGGTCGATTCTTCTGTCCACAAGGGCGATGATCGCCTTGTTGATGGTGCTGGACACCATCGAGCCAAGGATCAGCGTATCTTTTTTCAGGTTGTCCAGATCCCTTTGCAAATGTCTCGGCATATATCTCTCCTAGCCAAATCGTCCGGTTACATAATCTTCTGTTCTTTTGTTTTTCGGCCTGGTAAATACCTTGACCGTGTTGTCGAATTCGACAAGTGTTCCGTTTTCCATGAAAGCGGTGTAGTCGGATATTCGGGATGCCTGCTGCATATTGTGCGTTACAATGACTATCGTATAGCGTTTCTTTAATTCAAACATAAGATCTTCGATCTTGGCGGTAGACACGGGATCAAGCGCAGAACAAGGCTCGTCCATCAATATGATCTCCGGCTCCATCGCAAGGGCCCTTGCTATACACAAACGCTGTTGTTGTCCGCCTGAAAGATTAAGCGCGGAGGTGTAAAGGCGTTCTTCCTTTATCTCCTCCCAGAGTGCCGCTTTCTCCAGCGATTTTTCGACAAGTTCGTTCAGGTCGGTTTTAATCCCGTTTATCGAGGGACCCCAAGAAATATTCTCGTAAATCGTTTTCGGGAAGGGATTGGGTTTCTGAAAAACCATCCCTATGGATCGGCGGATATCTACCGGATCGATATCTTTCGAATAAATATCTACATCCCCAAAATATATATTTCCCATCATCGATGCATTTGGAATGAAATCGTTCATTCTGTTAAAGGCTCGAAGCAGTGTGCTTTTGCCACAGCCGGACGGGCCGATTATAGAAGTAATACGATTTTTATGTATGGAAAGAGAGACGTCTTTCACCGCCTGATTCGCGCCATAGCATATAGTTACGTTCTTTGCGGTAAGGACAGGTTTTTCCATCTGGACGTTGGCGGTCGTTGATTGTTGCATCGTCTTGAGTGTCATTTATGCTTCCTTTCAGCACTCTCCCTTATATATACGGCAAGAGAGTTCATAGCAAAGAGAACAGCCAGTAGCACGATTATTGCCCCGGCAGCGAGCTGATGGAACTCCTCCTGGGGGCGCGAAGCCCAGTTGAATATCTGTATCGGTAGAGCGGTAAAGGAGTCCATCGGCCCCTCGGGAACGAAAGCAACATAGGCAAGGGCTCCTATCATCACCAGCGGCGCCGTTTCCCCCAGCGCGCGGGAGAAGGCTAGAATAATTCCTGTAAGGATACCTGGCATGGCGGCAGGTATCACATGAGACTTTACAGTCTGCCATTTCGTGGCGCCCAGCGCGTATGCCGCATGGCGTATGGAACCTGGCACCGCGCGGATAGCTTCCCTGGAAGCGATGATAATCACAGGGAGGATAAGGAGTGACATGGTGAGGCTTCCAGAGAGTACGCTCCTGTCGAATCCGCAAAAGCGGACGAACATTGTAAGACCGAGAATTCCGTAAACGATAGAGGGAACACCTGCGAGATTCGAGATATTGATATCGATAAAACTATTAACAGCCCCTTTTTGCGCGTACTCCTCCAGGTAGATTGCCGCGCCGACCCCAATAGGGATCGAAAAAAGGGCAGTAAGGGATATCAGCCATATGGTTCCCCAAAGCGCCGATTTTATACCAGCCTTTTCGGGAAATCGCGAAGGGAATGACTCAAGGAATTGAACGTCCACCCAGCGTAACCCTTCCCTGAAGATGTGAAAGAGAACTATAACAAGGACTATAACACCCAGAGTGGTGACCGCTGCGCAGAAGATCTTGAATAATCGGGCGGTCATATGTCTGCGGGAGAGGTTGTCCTGTTTCAATCGTACATCTCCTGGAACTTGCGGAGAATCCTGTTTGCGGCGACGTTCATGCAAAACGTTATTAGGAACAGCAGTGATGCGACAGCGAAGATGGTCTGGTATTCCACCCCTCCCGCCGGCGTATCGCCAAGGCTTACCTGGACGATGTAGGCTGTCATCGTCTGTATACTCTCCATAAAACTTAAAGTGAGGTTGGGGGTCGCCCCGGCCGCCAGGGTAACTATCATGGTTTCTCCAATCGCGCGGGAGAGAGCGAGCACGAAAGAGGCCATGATGCCGGACAGGGCCGCAGGAACGATGATTTTCGCGGTTACTTCGAAGTGGGTCGCCCCAAGCGCGTATCCGCCGTGACGGAGGGAATCGGGTACCGCCCGCATGGCATTGTCGCACAGCGAGGCGATCATCGGGAGGATCATGATACCGACCACGATGGAAGCGCTCGCGGCGTTAAATACCTTCAGGTGCGGAATCACCGATGAGAGCATCGGAGTGATAAATGTCAAAGCGATATAGCCGTACACAACGGTAGGTATCCCCGCAAGCGTTTCAAGAACCGGCTTTACAGCGGAACGAGTTCTTTCCGAAGCGTATTCGCTGAGGTAGATGGCGGTAGCAAGTCCCGCAGGAAGGGCGATGACAGCCGATCCGAAAACGATAAGGAACGTACCGCTTACCAGCGGCAGTACTCCAAAGGAGCGCGGCTCCAGCAAAGGGGCCCATCTCACGCCAAAAAGAAATTCGGAAACATTCACATGTGTGAAAAATATCGACGTCTCCTTTACCAGCACGAAAATGATGGAGATTGTGGTGACAACGGAAATCATGGCGCACAAAAAGAGTATGAAACGTATGGCATTTTCGCGCAATCTCCTCCTCGGCGCTGTAAACCAAACGGAGGGGGATGAAGAGGAAGTTTTTACGCGTTCCAAAGGCATTTCCATGGAATTATTTGTATAGCTGTTCAATGCTCTTCCCTTTGTTGTATTTTTCCAAGAACAGGGATCCTGCTATCCCATTGCTGAATCTCTTCATCCCGCTTGCGTAAACGGTTTCTGGAAGAGGAACATATCCTACCTCTTCGGCGAGAGCTCCCGCGTTCTCGATGTAGAAGTTCACGAATGCTTTCACTTCCGGTTTTTGCGAAGACTTTTTGCTGATGTAAATAAAAATCGGGCGGGCAAGCGGCGAGTAGGAACCGTCCATGATGGTATCTACCGTTGGAGTGACCGCGGGTTTGTTGCCGGATTTAACAGGGACAATTTTCAATCTGGATTTGTTTTCAGTGTAATAGGCGTAACCAAAATATCCAAGCGCCCCTTCGTCGCCATTAACGCCTTGCACAAGTACGTTATCGTCTTCGCTTGCGGTGAAATCGGATCTTGAGGACTGCTCCTTGCCGTTGATCTCACCGGTAAAATAGTCAAATGTGCCTGAATCGGTGCCGGGCCCGTACAGCGTGATCGCCTTATCCGGCCATCCTTTTCTGACGTCGCTCCATTTCTTGACCGTGCTGTCAGGCTGCCAGATCTTCCTGAGCTCCTCGACAGTGAGGTAATCTACGAAACTGTTTTTCGGGTTGACCACTACGGAAATGCCATCGAAAGCAACCGGCAATTCAATGAATTCCACCCCTTTTTCCTTTGCTGTTTTCTGTTCCTTTTCCTTGATGGGGCGGGACGCGTCGTTAATGTCGGTCTCGCCCATCAGAAACTTTTTGAATCCTCCCCCTGTTCCGGAAATGCCGACCTTTACCCTTACTTTCGGCTGAATAGCGAGGAACTCCTCCGCTACAGCTTCGGTGATTGGGTAGAGTGTGCTTGAACCGTCAATCACGACAGAGCCTGTAAGGCGTTCGGCAAATGCAAAACCGGGAGCTGAAAACAGAATGGCGCCGATTATGAAACTTCCAAATAACTTGTTCACTTTTTCTCCTTTTGGTAATTTATACTTGGCTAATATGAAGAATGTATAAAGATATGGTGAAGATTTTAGGAACAGCAAATCAATAGGATATTTCCAGTTCCCTGTTTGCAAACGCTGTTTAGAAATCGACATTTATATTTACCTGTGTACGAGATATCTTTGTCGCTTCACCGGCAGCCTTTGCCTTAAGGGCATCAGAGCCTGCTTCAACTGATGTCAAGTCCTTGTTTTTGGTCTCCATTGTGTAGAGACGGACGTCGATCTTCATTCCGTGGCCGGTATCGATATCCAGCTGTACTCTTGATCCGGTATAGTTTGAGGTTTGCGGAAAATCGTCCGCACCCCAGCCTCCAAGAAGAGGGATGGAGGCGTACCCAAGGTCGTGAAAATAGGCTCTTGCACCGAACATTTTGGTCAGTTTCACCTTTGCGAAAACCACCACTCCGTTGGTATCACTCTTTGCCGCGATCCCCGCGCCTCCTCTTCTATCTTCAGCGGCATTGCCAAGCATGTATTCACCGCCGATCGTGAAATTCCCGTATTTCAGCTCGAGTTCAATATTGTTATATGTCGCGTCTCCGCCTGGGATATCTGCAACTTTGACAGCTGTGGTGTCGAACGTCCCCCCTCCAGTAACCGTTGTAGTCGACGTGGATGTCCTGTCACTGTCATCGCGCGAAGACTCATCAACTATCAGGGTTGCGGCGCCGAATTTCAAAGCCGTGTCATCTGCCAGTTTTAGATCGTAGTTAAAACCGGCGAAAATGGCGTTATCGTTTGCAGCATGGTTGCCGTTGGATTGGACAACGAATTTTGCCAGCGACAATGAACCGTTTGAAGCGTTGTAGCCGAGTGAGAGGCCCTCAGGGTTGTAATCGCCTTCGAACCAGGTTTTTGTGAACTGTTCGTATGGAAGAGAGTTTTTACCCGCCAAGAACCAGCTACCGTTCCGTTTATATTTAACAAAGGCTTTATCTGTACCGAAATCGGCGTTTGACAGTGAGCCGTCGCTTTTATTCCCAAGGTCCTGATGTGGAGAGTGCAGGCTTGAAGAGCCTGTTGCCAGCCTGAATCCGGCTTCTACGTTTTCGCTCGCCTGGTAGCCCCCTCCAAAGCGAAGGCGCACTCTTTCGCGTGTTCTTGTTTCTGAATCGGGGGCCTTTTTCGAGTTGTTCTCGTCAGTTTCAAAGCGGTACCTGAGGTCACCTGAGAATTCAAGTTTTTTCGCGCTTTCTTCCAATACTTTAATCCCGGCAAAGGCATTGTTTGACGCGTTCAATATTAATAGCATCAATGCAGAAAATAGCCTGCAAAGATATTCTCTATTCATTATCCTCTTTCCTCCGATTTCCCTTTTTAAAATGTACGTTTCAATCATGACCGCAAGGATATTCGGTGTATGCGAAAAATGAATAAAGATGAAGTAAATATTTGATAAATTTTTCTGCGAAGGCCCATCCTGGAATTGAAATATGGAAATTTACGGGTGGTCGGCTGAGAAAAGGAAAAGGGGAGGGTGTAGGATGGCAATTAACCTGTCGTCAAATTATGAATCGAGATGGAAAATTGGGTAATGCGGGTTATCAGGCGAGCGTTGTAGCCAACGGAAGAGTTATGCGGAAGATGCTCCCTTTTCCAGGTACGCTTTCCAGATCAACCTTCCCGCCATGACTTTGTGCTACATGCTTGACAATGGCAAGGCCGAGACCGGTTCCGCCGAGTTCCCTTGAACGCGCCTTGTCTACCCTGTAAAACCTTTCAAATATCCTGTGATGGTGTTTCTGTTCAATGCCAACGCCGTTATCCTGAATTTCGACGACCCCAAACAGGCCGTCAGTTTTAAGGCGGACAACGATTTTTCCTTTTGGAGGCGTGTACTTTAAAGCGTTGTCGAGAAGGTTGCTTATGGCAGAGGTAATGGCGTTCTCATCTCCATTTATTTCAACAGATGTATCGGGAAGCTCGGTGGCTATTTCGATCTCCCTTTCTTCGCTGACTGGCGAGAGAGACTTTACCGCATCAAGGATTATCCTGTTCATATTCACCCGGCTTTTTTCAATGACGAAACTTTCTGATTCCAGGCGGGCAAGGGCGAGAATATCGTCCACCAGGCTGGTAAGACGCTTCGTCTGTTCTTTCGCTCTCTCCATGAAGTTCTTTCTGTTGTCGGGAGTAATCTCTTCGTCATCGATTATTGTTTCAATGAGTCCACGTATCGCAGTAATGGGCGTTTTGAGTTCGTGGGAAATATTGGCTACAAAATCCCTGCGAATTTTTTCAAGATTGTGAAGCTCGGACACATCATGCATTACTATTACCGAGCCTGCCGGCGCATAGTTTATGTCGTAAATGGGGGATATCTGCATTTCAATGACGGTATCCTTGAATTGCCTGGAAAGTTTCAGTTTTGTTTTCAATCCCTCCTTTTCATTGAATACGTTGGCCAGAAGTTCCTTTAGTTCCATAAAACTCGCAATTTTCCATATCGATTTGCCAAGACATTCAGGGGGCGATACTTCGAGTATGCGACCGGCGGCGGAATTTATATGCACGATATTCTCGGACAGATCAAGCGCGATAACACCTTCTATCATGCCGGTTAATATGGTTTGCAGTTTGTTCCTCTCGCTGTCTATTGTGCCGATCCGGATTTTGAGGCTTTCCGCCATCACGTTGTAGGCTTTTGCGAGTTTTCCAAATTCATCCAGCCTGTTCACGGAAAGTCTGCGGTCGTAATCGCCTTGGGACATCGATTGGGCAACCGACGTCATGTTGGACAATGGAAGAGCGAAATGTCTAGCGAAAAAAAGTCCCAGAATAAGAGCGGCAATAAAAGCCGAGACGGCGCTGAACAGGACAATGTTTCGTATCTCGCCAAGTTTTTCCTCGACGGAAGAAAGCGAAACAGAAGTTCGGACGTATCCGTTGAATCCGTTGTTGTTTTTTACCAGGAGAGCCAGATACATCATATTGGTATTCAATGTATCGCTGTATCTGGTGGAAAAGCCCCGTCCATGCGATCTGGCAGTAAGGATCTCCGGTCTGTTGGAATGATTGTCCATCTCGACAGGGTCCTTTTCGGTATCGCCTAGAACTTCCCCATTTTCCAGAATGACAGTTAATCTGGCGCCTTTCTCAAGAGGTATCTGCTTCAACCTCTCCTGAATAGCGCTATGGGAATTGCCGGATATGGACTCTTCTGCAATTATCTGAAGCAATATGGCCTCCGAAACGAGGGATTCCTTAAGTTGCTCAATGAAATCATGCTCCATTTTGCCAACGATAGATACACCGGCAAAGATGATCGGTATCAGGAAGAAGACAAGAAATCCTCCGTACATCTTCCAGAAGATACGGGAACTAAAGATCATGAATCAGGATTCTCCCTAAAGCGGTAGCCAACGCTCCGAACAGTTTCGAGATACTCACGGTATTTTCCCATTTTCTTCCTGATCGTTTTTATATGCACGTCGACGTTTCGGTCAACGATGTAGGAATCCCCCATTGCGTCCTTCAATAACTGATCTCTTGTAAAAACCCTGCCGGGCTGGGTGGTAAAAAAACGTAAAATCTTGAATTCGGTCGCGGTAAATGCAACAGGCTTGTTGTCTATTTGGACTTCATGTTTTGATATGTCGATAGAAATTCCATGAATGACGATTTTTTCCCTTTCTTCATCAGCCGATTTTACCGGCCCCCTTCGCAATACAGCTTTTACCCTGCTGACAAGTGCCTTTGGGCTGAAAGGTTTGGTCACATAATCGTCCGCGCCTAATTCAAGGCCGAGTATAATGTCGTTTTCGTCACCCTTGGCGGTGACAATGATAATGGGGACATTTTTCAATGACGGATCTGATTTCATGTTTTTGCAGATATTCAGGCCGTTCATTCCGGGCAACATGATGTCGAGGATTGCCAGGTCCGGCAGGGTCTTTTTTATCAGTTTAAACCCTTCAGCTCCGTCCGAGGAACAGATGGTGGAAAACCCTTCTTTCAAAAGGTTGTATTCTATTAGCTCAAGAATGTCCCTCTCGTCCTCGATGATAGCTATCTTCTTATCTTTCAAACCAAAATGCCTCTCGATAGATGTTCATGAGGTTAAATAGTACCGAATGAATATGAATTTTGTATAAATTTATGTTTCAGCAGTCCCATCCCCAATAGAGTGCCATTATATAACACTGTTGTTTGGGAAAATATGGAAACTCTAAGATATCTTCTTGCAGTTACGCATATTTATGTCGCATAAAAGTGGATGAAACGATTCTCAGCGTTCAATAACAGTCGAAGTTGCATGGGGAAAGAACCTGATAACCAACAACTCGGAAAAGCTAGGAAGATCGTGCTTTATAATTGGAGAATGAGTATTACTTACAGACAGCCAGAAAATAAACAGCAATATTTACAGGGTATTTTGGTATCATCGTCCATAAAGAACAATATGCAGGTTGATATTTCAAAAGCTATGAAAGTACATCTTCATGAAAAGGATTGGCGGTAATCTTATGGGAAAGTTCGATTGTGATCTGCTGGTGCTCGGCGCGGGCGCCGCTGGATTTGTGGCGTCGAAAGTGGCGAGAGGTTTCGGCAAATCCGTCATTATGGTCGAAAAGGGGATAATAGGGGGGGAATGTACTAATTTCGGATGTGTTCCCAGCAAGGCTCTTATCAGGGTAGGGAAAGCTGTTCATGAATTGAACAACCTAGACAGGATGGGGCTAGGCACGAAGGCGCCTGTAGAGGTCACAACCGACGGGGTGATGTCACATGTCAGGAGCATTGTGCAGGAAGTTTACGATTCGCACCACCCTGACAACTTCAAAAAGCTCGGTATAGATATCCTTTTCGGTTCTCCACGTTTTCTGGATGAACATCATATAGACATTAACGGCAAAACCGTTTCTGCCGGGAAGATTATCATCAGCACAGGCTCCAGTCCGTCAGTTCCAGAAATCAAAGGGATTAAGGAAGTCCCTTATCTCACCAACAGTAACGTATTTTCGATTGATAAACTTCCACGTTCCCTGCTTGTATTGGGGGGTGGGCCGATAGGGGTAGAGCTTGCCTCGGCATTCAACCGTCTTGGCGTCAAGGTATCGGTGATAGAGATGTTTGACACCATTCTCCCGCGTGAAGACCGCGAACTCGCCGGTATGCTCTCTGCCAAGCTGGTGTCCGAAGGGTTGAACATAATCACTTCAGCCAAGGTTCTTAGCCTTTCAAAGCGAAACGGAGAGATAGTCGCGGAGCTGGATGTAAAAGGGGAGAGGAAGGAGGCTGTTGCCGAGTCGCTCCTCGTGGCAACGGGAAGAAGGCCGAATCTTGAAGGCCTTGACCTAGAGAAATGCGGAGTTCGTCATACTCCTGACGGGATATCGGTAAATGAATTTCTGCAAACCTCGGCGAAGAATATCTACGCATGCGGCGATGTAACAGGTCCCTACAGATTCAGCCATATGTCTGAATATCAGGCGGTAATCGCCTGCAGGAACGCCTTTCTTCCTTTCAGAAAAAAAGTAGATTATAAACACGTGGTCTGGAGTACTTTCACCGATCCTGAACTCGCGCATGCGGGGCTTACGGAAGAGGAGGCGCGCGCGAAGCATGGCGATGGCATTAAGATACTAAGGAGCGAATTTGGGAAGACCGACAAGGGGCGAACCGACCTGGAGGGATTCGGCATCAGCAAGATAATTCTTGAAGGAAGCGGGAAAGTCATTGGAGCGCATATTCTGGGAGCCCACGCCACGGAAGTGATGCACGAGCTACAGCTCGCCAGGCATTTCAATATACCGTTTTGGAAGATTTGGGAAGCGATTCACATCTATCCCAGCTATTCGGACGTGATAAGAAATCCTTCGAAATATTTTTACGGCGAAAGGCTCGCAGGGAATTTCTTCGTTAAACTCCTGGGTAAATTGTTGTAATTTGCATTCTGCCCGGTTTCTGCCGTTCTTGCGGTTATTCCGGTCCTCGATCTTTCGGACAACCTTGTGCGATATTGCCAGACTGCCGTTTCCAGAAGATGTAAAAAAAATGCAGATGCAGACAAAATTCGCGGGATTATAAATATATTTTGATACCAGCAATTAATATCTTGTCTCTATACATCCTTTTAGTGCTCTTTTCCTCGATATCCGTATTTGTTTCCCGGCTGTCAAGCACGAATTTCAGGGAAATCTCGGTTGATGAAGTTATATCGCCAAAGACTCCTACGAATACGTCGTAATATTCCTGAACAGGGTTTGAAATATCCCCAGTAGAGGAAAGGGCAGGAATATCATATTTCCTGGATTCATACTCAAAATCTGCCTGGATACTGGTTGCAGGGGAGAGGTAATACTTTGCATTCCCTTTCAATACATTGGAGGTGTATGAATAGTAATCTTGATATAGGTCATCTCTTGTTTTGTATCTGTATTCAAATTCAAAACCGCTTTTGTTTTTATATGTTTTTTCAAATCCGGCATTCAGGGTAAAGTAATTTTGGTTCCTGGTTATCATGTCGGTATTTGCCTGGCCATCACGGTTTTTTGCCAGATAGACCTGGTATATTCTTGATCGCCAATCGAACCCCAGCTTAATGTCAAGAGTTTTATCTATTTCCTGAGTTACATCCAGCGTAATCTTGTCTTGAACGTAGTCATATGACAGATTAGGTGGCAGAGGTTCCGCATAGTTCTTCGATTTCATCTCGTAAGAAAGTTTTATGAGCGTAT
>JAOUMJ010000014.1 GCA_029881495.1 Nitrospinota bacterium
CGGCGAGAATTATCATGTCATTTTCTTTAATCATCTTCTCGTTGTCGCCGGAGGTTTGTACGGAGTACTCCCGTTCCATGTACTCAAGCCTGTCGGCCCGAATGTCAGTCATGGTGATGTCGGCAGGTTTTGCCATCCCTGATTTCCGCAATCCCTTCACCAGCGCCTCGGCCATGAAACCGCTTCCGATGAAACCTATCTTCCTTCCGCTCAGCATCCGTCTACCCTACGCGTCCCTTTCTCCGAAAATTGCCGTACCGATTCGAACGATCGTGGAACCCTCCTCGATAGCGACTTCATAATCGCCGGACATCCCGAAAGAGAGGATATCCATCGATACCCCTTCAAATCCTCTTTTGGTTATCTCCCCTTTAAGCTCCGCCACTCTTTTGAAAAACGGCCTGCTATACTCCGCGTTGTCATTCGGTGGAGCCGGAGGTATCGCCATCAAACCCCTTATCCTTGCAAAAGGGAGGAGAGATATCCGCTCGGTTTCCGCGATTACCTCTGAAGGGTGCAGACCGTGCTTTGAATCCTCTTCCCCGATATTCACCTGCAGGAGCATATCCTGCGGCGCCAGCTTCCTCACGGACGCAAGGCGGTTTATTTCAATCGCAAGTTCATACGAATCAACGGAATGTATTAAACAGAAATTACCAAGGACGTATTTTACCTTATTTTTCTGAAGGTGTCCGATAAAGTGCCAATCGGCAGGGAGACCTACCATCTCCTGTTTTTCCCTCGCCTCCTGCACCCTGTTCTCTCCAACAGCCGTAATACCGGCCCTTATCGCCGCGCGAATGGAATCTATCTCAACCATCTTTGTTACGGCCAGTAGGGTTACCCCGCCGGGATCGCGCCCCGCTCTCTCGGCCGCTTTGGCAATCTTCCCTTTTATTACAGATAGATTATGCGATATCCGCTTTTCCAAAAGGTCATCATTTCCGATTGCCATATTGAATCGGATTATATCCCAGTTTTACTACTATTTCCCCTTATGTATCAAAATTGATACACTTTAAAAAACAATATCAATATTCATTGACAACCTTACAAGTTTCAATATATTGTATCTGACAGGGAAATAGAAATTGAAAGAGCCGTAAGATTCATGGCTGTCTGGAAAAGAGAGAGTCGGTTTTACGGGACAAGGCTGGAAAATCAAGAGGTTTTCTGTAGGAATGATTTTTAAACTGATAGGGTTTCTAATCGGCTTGAAGAGGCCGGTAATTTGTGGCGCCGGGGAATTAAACTTCTCCACATCACGGATAAGCAAAAATGACGATTCCAGTAACCATAATGGTTACAGATGGAAAAATGAATTAAAAGGTTCTTTGAAAACTGTTCAGAACATTTTCGCAGAATCTACAGGTATTGCAATACCGGTTCAAGTTCATTCGATAGCAACAAGATAGAATAGACCTTTCAGTTTAATGGATCGCTCCTCGGGATCCTTCATATCCAGTCTTGTATTTGCCTAATGGTCAAAGGACTTAGCGCCTTTTTTTAGGAGAGATATGAGATGAACGGTACTTCGACACTAACCTACTTCGGTATCAGCCTTGCGGCATTCGGGCTTGGTTTCGCGGTGAACTGGCTGATCGAATCAAGAAAAATAATGAAAGCCAAGAACAAGGCCGCACAGATACTTCGAAACGCGAAGAAGGACGCGGATAACATCATGCGCGACTCCCTTCTTGAATCGAAGGAAGCGATACTCAAGGTGCGCAATGAATTCGAAAAAGAGATGCGCGAATCAAAGCGGGAACAGATGAACACCGACAGGCGTCTGCAACAGAGGCAGAATACGCTCGACAGGAAACTGGATCAGATAGAACAGCGTGAAAACGAGTTTGAAGCCAGGGAAAAAGAGCTACAGCACCAGATGGACAAGGCTAAAGCCTCCGAAAAAAGATATGAGGACATGCTGTCGGAACAGATCGCCAGGATGGAAAAAATCGCCAACATGTCGAGCACAGAAGCAAAGGATGAACTCAAAAACCAGCTTTACGAACAGGCCCGAAATGAATCCGCAATGACCATTAAAAAAATAGACGACCAGGCAAAGGCAGAAGCTCATATCAAGGCGCAGAAGACTATCGGACTTGCAATACAGAGGTGCGCGGCCGACACGGTAGCGGAATCCACAGTCTCGGTAGTGCCGCTTGAGGGTGACGAAATGAAGGGGCGCATTATCGGTCGCGAAGGGCGAAACATCAAGGCTATCGAAACCCTCACTGGCGTAGACCTCATAATCGACGATACTCCGGAAGCGGTCATCCTTTCATGCTACGACCCTATCAAAAGGGAGATCGCCCGCCGTGCGCTGGAAAAACTTATTCATGACGGACGAATTCATCCGGCCCGCATCGAAGACATTATCAACAAGGTCAAGAAGGAGCTCGACAGGGCGATCATCGAGGAGGGTGAGAAGGCGGCGCTGGAAGTCGGTTGCGACGGCATCCACCCCGAGATCATCAAATCTCTTGGGCGCCTGAAATACAGAACCTCATATTCGCAGAACGTGCTTCTCCATTCCAAAGAGGTAGCGTATCTCGCGGGGATGATGGCCGCGGAACTAGGACTGGATGAAAAAGTTGCCCGCAGGGCGGGACTCCTTCACGACATAGGAAAAGCCACGAGCCACGAGGTGGAAGGAAAACATACCACCATAGGAGCCGACCTTGCCAGAAGATACCAGGAAAAACCGATCGTTATTAACTCGATCGAATCGCACCACGAGGACGTGGAAGCGGAATCTGTAATAGCAACTCTCGTTGCCGCCGCGGACGCCCTTAGCGCCTCCCGCCCCGGAGCGAGATCGGAAATGCTCGAAGCCTATGTAAAAAGACTCAAACAGCTTGAGGAGATAACGAACTCTTTCGCCGGAGTGGAAAAGACCTTCGCCATTCAGGCTGGCCGCGAAATAAGGGTCTCTGTTCTGCCCGACAAGATAGACGACGGAAAAGCGTATATTCTCGCCAAGGATATCGCCAAGAAGATCGAGAACGAGATGTCCTACCCTGGCGAAATAAAGGTAACCGTTATCAGGGAAACAAGAGTTACCGAGTTCGCGCGGTAATCCGGCGGACGCGCCCCAGATGAAGACACTAATTATTGGCGACATAATCGGCAATATCGGCAGGGAAACCCTGAAGGCCACTTTGCCGAAGGTTGTAGACATGTATAAGGTCGATTGCGTGATAGCCAACGGCGAAAATCTCGCCGGCGGTTTCGGGATCACCAAGGGAACAGCCGATCAGATCTTCGAGATGGGTGTGGACGTTATCACCTCCGGCAACCATATCTGGGACAAAAAGGAAGCGCTTAAACTCCTTGACCACGAAAAGAGGATATTGCGCCCTCACAACTACCCGCCGAACACGGTGCCCGGCACCGGCGCGAGGGTTTATGACATAAACGGTTTCAAGATCGGCGTCATAAATCTCATGGGGAGGGTATTCATGAACTTTTACGACGACCCTTTCAGGTCGGCTGACGAGATACTGGGGTGGATTAAAAATGAAACGAACCTGATATTCGTCGATTTTCACGGCGAGGCAACCTCCGAAAAACAGGCGATGGGATACTATCTCGACGGGAGGGTCACCTCCATAACATGCACCCATACGCATGTGCAGACCGCCGATGAGAGGATACTCAATGGCGGATCGGCATACATCACCGATGTCGGGATGGTCGGCCCGATAGATTCCATTATCGGGCTGAAAAGGGAAGAGGCTATGCGCCGTTTCCACACCCTCATCCCGCAACGCTTCATGGAAGTGCCGGAAGGGGAAGGAATAATGTGCGCGGTATTGGTGGAAGCGGATGAAAAAACCGGCAAGGCGAAATCAATTACCAGGCTCCAGCTGAAATATGACGGAAAAAGGAAAATGCATTAGCCCGGCAACTCCGGCACATACCGACCGGTCTCTGCTGAAAAACTTTTAAAACAGCGCTATATGGCGTTATATCAAGTTGGGTGTATAATGCTCATCTTTGCATGGGGCACCGTCGCCAAGTGGTAAGGCCGCGGACTGCAAATCCGCTATCCCCGGTTCGAATCCGGGCGGTGCCTCCAATTAATCCCCGCAAAAGGAATTTCCCGAATGTTGTCACGGTACAGACCCTCCTTTGGCGTCAGTGAATTCGCCGCCGCACTCCGCATCCCTCGCACAGACGATGTCGAAATATTCGAAACTGCGTTCGCGCAAAAACTTGGACACAAACACGCAATAGCCTTCCCGTACGGACGCACAGGACTCTCCCTTCTCCTCGAAGCGCTTGGAATAAAGGGGAAGGAGATCATCTGCCCAGCCTACACATGCGTTGTAGTGCCGAACGCAATCGCGCATAGCGGGAACTCCCCGGTCTTCGTCGACTGCGAAGAGAACGGGTTCAACATGGATCTCGATTTGGCGCTTGAGGCGATTACCGAAAATACGGCGGCGATCATCGCAACATCCCTTTTCGGCGAACCTGTCGACCTCGACAGGCTGAATGCCATCCAGAGGGAACATGGACATATCAAGATCATCCAGGACTGCGCGCACGCTTTCACCGCCGAATGGAAAGGGAGGCCTGTGCGAAAACATGGCGTCGCCGCCCTCTACGGCCTTAGCATAAGCAAGCCGATGACATCCATCTTCGGAGGGATGGTCGCCACTGACGACGATGAACTCGCCAGGAGACTCCGAAGCATTTCCAGGGAACGTCTGAAACCGGCGCCCCTTCTCAAGTCGATAAGGAGATTTTTCTATCTTCTCTTTGCATCCTTCGCCTTCATCCAGCCCGTTTACGCGCTCCTTAACAGGCTGGAGAGAGCCGGGATATCCAATCCTATATTCACCGACGATGACGGAGGCGAAACAGGGATGCCGAACGATTTCCTTATCGCGATGTCACCGCTGGAGGCGAGGGTCGGCATGGCGCAACTGGAGAAGCTGGACCGGATAGCGGAGAGCTGTAAAAAACTCGCGAAAATCTACAATGAAATCCTGGATGGCACACCGTTCCTCCGCCTCCCCCCGGCAACGGAAGGTTCCGTCTACTCGACCTACGCGGCGCGCATCTCACCGCCGGAACCGCTCGTCGAATTCATGGAAAAACAGGGGATAGAGCTTGGGCGGTTCATCGAATACTCGGTTGAAGAGCTTGAAGGTTTCAAATCGTGCAAATATATCGGGAACAAGCTGTCGCAACGATATTCCGAAACGGTGCTGAACCTTCCGACAGGCCCGCATATTGACGAAATTTCGGCAAGGAAGGTCTGCCGTCTTATAATGGAATTTACAGGATAAAACATGGTCGAGAACGGATGAAAGAGAGAATGGATGTTTCGAAACAGCTTATTTATTTTTAAGGTGCGGATGTTTATCTGGCGGTTTGAGCCTTTCTTCCGCAGATTGAAAAGGATCGTGGTCCTTTCCGCCCTGGTGACCATCCCCGCGGGGGGACTTGTAGGATATTCTCTGACCTACCCCGACATCTCCTCACTTAAAACCAAAAACCCGAAGAAAACCTCTTTCATGCAACTGAGGGAGAATGAGTGGGAACGAAAGGGGAGGAAGAAGAAGGTTGTCCAGCAGTGGATCCCGCTTGCGAATATATCACCGTTCCTTGTCGACGCAGTGCTGATACGGGAGGACGACAAGTTCTGGAACCATGACGGATTCGATATCGACGGAATACAAAACGCCCTGATAAAGGATATCAAGGAACTGGAACTTAAAGCGGGAGGGAGCACAATCACGCAACAGCTGGCGAAGAACCTTTTCCTCTCCGCGAAGAAAACGCCGACCCGGAAGCTCCGCGAAGCGATAATCACATGGCGGATGGAGCAGACATTATCCAAGAGAAGAATTCTCGAACTCTATCTGAACGTCGCCGAGTGGGGCGATGGGATTTTCGGCGCCGAGGCGGCCGCACGGCACTACTTCAATAAACCGGCGACGGAACTGACGCTAGAAGAGGCTACACGTCTAGCAATAGCTTTGCCGAACCCGCGCAAGATAAATCCCATCGGTGATTCGGAGTATGTGACAGAGCAGTCGGCAAACATCTACCGTGCGGTGGT
Source organism: Nitrospinota bacterium (assembly GCA_029881495.1). Taxonomy (NCBI): domain Bacteria; kingdom Pseudomonadati; phylum Nitrospinota; species Nitrospinota bacterium. Next base: position 6,080 of record JAOUMJ010000014.1, read on the forward strand.
AAAGCGGCACAAGGGTGAGGCTTTATACGAGGGACTGGAGCCTGAGCCGGAGGGATAGCGCACCCATCTCACTGCTATTCCAAACCGTTAGGAACAGAACTTCACAGCTCTCCTCGATTCTGACGGAGGATCAAGGAACGATCTACTGCCAAATCTACTACCCCTGCAGCAACTCAGGCTCGACAGCGATATTCCTCTTTGAATCGTCGAGCCAAATCTGCCCATCCTGAATGGTGCACTGAAGAGCCATCGTCCTGTCGGCCATCTCGCCTAGCGCTTTGGTTGCCGGGTATGGCAGGGCGATAACCTTCAGGTTCTCATGGCGCGCTACTTTTTCGCCTATACCGTCCCACCACGGTTGAACCGGTCGCCCGCCGTAGGCGTAAACGTAAACCTGTTTTGCGCGGTTGCACGCCTTCTTTATTCTCCGCTCGTCCGGGAGACCAACGTCTATCCAGATTTCGATTTCGTCCGTCATGCTTTTCTGCCAGATATCCGGCTCATCCTCGGAAGAGACCCCTTCGGTAAATTTGAGATCCTCCGAGGCGTGAAGCGCGAACGCAAGAAGGCGCACCATCATCCGCTCCGCCGTCTCTGATGGATGTTGCGCGATAGTAACGGACATCTCCTCGAAATAGCTCCTGTCCATATCCGACACATTGAGTTTTACTTTATATACCGTCGCCTTCGTCGCCATCTTGTTCTACTTCTTCTCCATCGCTATAAACATTTCGACTCCCTTTCTCATTCCTGCCCCGCTCTTCCGCGTCATTCCCGCCCCGCATAAAGTGCGTGGTAAACTCCGGCGGGGATCCAGCTTTCAACATACTTTATCCCTTTGCCGTAAATATAACCATAGCCACTGACCGGCATTTGGGACTAACCAATACAGCGCTCCTCACTTCACAGGTTGCCTTTTCCTCTCCCGCCTCCGCGCAGAACAACTCCATTGCTGGCCGAACTGCTTCCGATAATTTAACCCCCTAATACAAATTCGGCTATAATCGAAACGAAAGCAAAACTGCTCAATAAATAGAGAAGCGGAGGTATGTATATGAGCGAGGTTTACTTTAAACTGCATCTTGAAGCTCTTGAAGAGGGCGGGTACGTTGCCACTAGCAAAGATCTCCCCGGTCTTGTAGCACAAGGGAGAACATTGTCTGAAACTATCGAAATAGCCCATGACGTAGCCAGAAAGCTTATAGAATCCTACAAAGAACATGGCGACCCTATGCCCGAAGGAATCAGGAAACCGGACAAGGAAATTGATATCGATATCGCAGTCGGAATTGGTTAATGGGGCCGCTTGCAGGCTTTCGGTATGTGGAAGTAGTACGCAAACTTAAAAAGGCCGGATTTGAGTTCGATAGAAATGCCAAGGGGAGCCATGAAATATGGAGAAATCCCGTTACCCGTTTAAGGACAACCGTTCCAAACCATCCTGGCGATATGCCGGAGGGAACACTAAGAGCCATACTGAAACAGGCCGGAATAAAAGTAGAGGATTTTCTCAATATTTGACCTGATAAAGAGACCCATAAAACGAATATCAAAGATGGCACTTTCATTTGGAGAGAGAATAAAATGAAAAAGAAATGGATGGGCGAACTCGAAACAATCATGGAACAAAAGGATCCTAATGTTCGGAGACAAAAGCTTAATGAACTGGCAATACATATGGGTGTTTCAGTAGCCGCTATTGCAACTGCAAACGGCGTTATCGAGGAAAACCTTATCATTGAAAGAATAGAACAAAGAATTCTTTTACATAATAGAGAAAGGATAATTGAAAAGGAGAATTTAGACCTTATCTCACTTCGCTATCGGCATGAAGGAGGAGGCGTGTTTGATGAGGAAGGCGTCAAGCTCGTTATCCCCCACTATCTTTTGCGCTTCCTTTAACGCATCATCTAAAGTTCGGACGGGGGTCATCCCCATCCTGATCACAGCTTCATCCGGCAACGATGAAAGGAGGAACACCTTCACCGCTTCCGTTTTCTCCCTTGTCGCCATCGCTGTCTGTCCGTTGATGACGAAATTTTTCCGCAATGCCATGTCCATCTCGCCAACGGAGCGATGATCGAACCACTTTAAAAAATCGGCGTTCCCGATACCGTCGCGGCACTCCGCCAGCAACACCAGTACGCCGCCAGGCTTCACGCCCCTGTATGCAAAATCGAGCGACTTCTGCGACTGTATAAAGTTGATATCCGCCGGATAACCTCCGCATGAAGCGATGACAACATCACCCTTCCCTTTAATCGGAACCACCGAGAGCGATTCCGCCTCCTTCACCGCCTCGGCAAAGGAATCCTCTAACGTGCCGCCATTTATGAATACGATTATCCCCTCCTCATCCAGCACCGTATTGATGACGAAATCGACGCCTGCCATCTTCGCCGCTTCCGTCGCCGCTATGTGCATCGGGTTCCCTTCCAGTATCCCCGCCCCGATACGTGGATGCCGTCCGCTCCCTTCCGCATTCAGCGACAGCCTGTGAAAATCGATGCAGTTCTCATGCGATGCGACACCCGGCATTATCGCTTTCCGCCCACCGCCGAATCCGGCCAGGTAATGGAGCTTCACCCCGCCGATGATAATCTTCCCATCCGCCTCGGCGACATCCCTGTTTAGCATCAGCGGTTTGCCGAGAAAAGCGCCGACATCCGCCAGTTCCCCCCGCGCATCGTGGTCGACGCATCTGTATTTCGAATATATCTCTTCACCTACGATGGCGCGCTTCTCTTCCTCGCTCTGTCCCGGATGTATCCCGGTCGCAAATATGATAGTGATATCCGCAATTCCGATTTTCTCAAGCCGTTCCAATACCGTCGGCAAAAGAATATCGACCCCGCACCTCCGCGTTTTATCTGGCACGACTATCGCGACCCTCTTCCTGTCTTTGAATATCGCATTGAAAGGCCGGGAGCCGACCGGATTATCAAGTATCTTTTCCAGTAGCGCAGTTACATCACGGAGAGGCTTCTTCTTCGGCGCGGTCAGCTCTTCAAGCCGCCAGTTTTGGGGAACGCTCGCGCCAACTTTTCCGGAACCGTACGGTAGAGAGATATTCCGCGCGGACGGCACCCTAAGGCACCCTCACCATGCACGCGGCCCGATGGCTTCCGCTTGAGGAGGAGGCTACACCTTTCAGTGATTGACGGATATCCCTGCACGCTTCCACCTTTACCGGGCATCGTGTATGGAAATAACAGCCCGACGGGGGATTTGCGGGGGAAGGAATATCGCCGCCTATGACAATCTTTCCGGTTTTCCTTTTCGGGTCTGGCACCGGCACGGACGAGAGGAGCGCTTCCGTGTACGGGTGGACAGGGTTGGCGAAAAGCTCTTCCCTTGTCCCCTCTTCGACTATCTGGCCTAGGTACATCACGGCGACGCGATGGCTGACATGTCGGATGACGGAGAGGTCGTGCGAGATGAAGAGGTAGGCAATCCCGTAATCCTCTTTCAGCTTTTGCAGAAGATTGAGCACCTGCGCCTGCACAGATACGTCAAGCGCCGAGACCGGCTCGTCCGCGACAATGAAATTCGGGTTCAGTGCGATGGCGCGGGCGATCCCTATCCTCTGCCTCTGCCCCCCGCTGAATTCGTGCGGATACCTCCGGGAATGCTCAGGCCTTAACCCCACCTGGGCGAGGAGCGATGCCACTCTCTCATCGAGTTCGCTCCCGGAAGCCAGTTTATGTATTTCAAGCGGTTCAGCGACTATCTTCCCGACTGTCATGCGAGGATTCAGCGATGCATATGGATCCTGAAAAATTATCTGCATGCGCCGTCTTGTTCCGCGCAGCTCTTCGCGCTTCATTGAAAGGATATCCTTCCCTTCAAACCGCACTTCGCCGGATGTTGGCTCTATCAGGCGGAGAACGGAACGCCCGAGCGTTGTCTTGCCGCACCCGCTTTCCCCAACAAGGCCAAGCGTCTCGCCGGGATATACTTTGAAGGATACATCGTCGACAGCCTTTACGTTTCCGGTCCGGCGCGCGAGGATCCCCCCATGGATGGGGAACCATGTCCGCAGATTTTTCGCTTCAAGTAACGCTCCATTATTCACGCGCATCATTATATAACGGGAACGCCCCGATTCGGTTTTCCCGCCATTTTTTTATTCCCTGCCGGTTATGCATTAGGCATGAATTCCTCATATAATACCCTGAGAGGAGCAGTTTCCCCGGGGGGAGTTAACGCCGAATAATTTGGGAAGAAGATATGACCGTTGAGATACCGGAAACTATCGGCCGCTACCAGATAAAGAAGAAGGTCGGCCAGGGAGCCATGGGTGTCGTCTATCTCGGATATGACGAGATGATAGACCGCAAAGTCGCCGTAAAATACCTGCGCCTGGAGAAGATCAAAAATGACTCTGAAAGGAGCAAGATCGTCGATCTTTTCTTCAAGGAAGCGAAGATAATCGGTAAGCTGAACCATAACCACATTACCTCCATATACGACATAGGTATCCATGACGATTACCCCTTCCTTGTGATGGAATTCGTAAGTGGCAGGACCATAAAAGAGTACATTGCGAAAAAGGTACCGATACCGATAGACAGCCTCCTTAGGCTCCTGGCAATGACCGCAAGAGGTCTCCACTACGCCCACCTGCGCGGAATACTGCACAGGGACATCAAGCCGGCAAATATTATGATAACTCCGACCAATTACCCGAAAATAATGGATTTCGGCATTGCCAGGATAATGGACAGTTCAAAACTCCCTTCGTCACCTGAAACTGGCGGAAAGGAAGAGAGCGAAAAGGGCTTTGTACTGGGAACTCCTCACTACATGTCGCCAGAGCAGATACGGGGAAAGGATCTGGATCAGCGGTCGGATGTCTTCTCCCTCGGTGTTATGGCCTATGAATGGATATCCGGCAAAAAACCGTTCAACGGGAAGAATCTCCAAGAGGTAATTACATCCATCATCAAGCAGGAGCCGGAACCCCTGGACAAGATATCGAACATCGACAAGAGGATAAGCGACCTCATACATCGCGCGATGGGGAAAAAACCGGAGCACCGATATCAGAATGCCGAGGCTTTTTCCGACACCATTGAGCTGGTGCTGACCGCCATTGAGAAAAAGGCGTCCGAAGAGGCCGAAAACCTCAGCGCCACCGGCACCTTCTCCTACGACCAGCTCCGGGTGGTGCACGAGCTGAAAAAGAACTACATCTTTTTCGCCGATTTCACGGAAGATGAACTATTCACTATTTTCAGCATGTCAAACAAAGAGAAATTTGAAAAAGGGGAAGTGATAATCCAGGAGGGAACATCCGGCGCAAAGATGTACGTCATTCTGAAAGGCGCCGTAATAATCACCAAGATAGTCGATGGAAAGAATGTAGAGGTAAAGAGGCTAAAGGCGGGAGAATGTTTCGGCGAGATGACTATAGTTGACAAGATGCCGAGATCCGCAACCGTTGCAGCCATGGAATCTACCCTTCTGATTGCCATTAACGAGATTGTCCTTCGAACATCAAAGCCCGAACTATGCCTGAAACTTTATAAAAGTTTGGCGGCAATGATCTCCGAAAAACTGAGAGCAAGAGACACCGAATACGCGGAAATGATAAGCTCAAAGCCTGCCAGATAGGAAATCCCCGGCATTTTCCACCTCCCCCTTGCGAATAGAGCGGCGTCAAACAATACGCTCCTTCATGTAGTATCATTAGTGACTGGGAAATATTTAAAAAAATGGAAAGAAAAGCTGTTTTTATCATCGAGGACGACTTCACGCGAAAGGGAGAACTGCCATCAAATCTTAAAAAGCTTGGATTCCAGGTTGAAACGGGGAGCGGTGATGGGCTTCTTGCCAAGATGAAAGCGGCAAAACCTGAAGCGATTATTACGGGCGCAGATGAAGCCTCCAGTGATGCCGACAATATCCTCAACCGGATCCGCGGGGACGCTGACTTGAAAGATTGTGAACTTTTCGTCTACGCGGAAAAGATAGACATAAAACTTGAAATAAAGCTGAGAAAGCTCAAGGTGAACAACTTCTTCGTACTGGAAGAGGGCACCAGCCACAGGATTCTCGAACAGCTGAATAAGTTTTTCGAGGGATTTGGAGAAGAAGAACCGATAGATCTCGTCCAGCTTATCGGCCCGGAAGATACCGAAGAAGATCTCACAGAAAAATTTTTCCCCTACCTGGAACAGGATATCCCGCTCCATGAAACGAAAAAGGAGCCCGAACCGGCGCAAAGGCTGAAGCCGGATGAGGAATTTAAAAAAGCAAAATCGTTCATGGATGCCAGCAAAAACCATGAGGCTATCAATCTTTTTCTCCATCTGGCAGGGAACGATGAATACCGCGAAGAATCCAACCTCCTCGCTGGCGTATGCTATCGTAACCTGAAAAAATACAGGAACTCTGTCGATATTCTGCAGAAGGGGGCGAAAGAGGCATCTACCAGAGATAGAAAAATGGAGTTTCGATATGAACTGGGGGTAACATTGCAGGAAGCGGGAAAACTTGAGGAAGCCTCCAAATTCTTTTTCTCCGTCTATAAAAATGATAAATATTTCCGGGACACCGCCAAGCGCATCCAGGAGATACAGAAAAGCATTAAGGATATGTGATCAATGAACAAAGCCAAAAATCTTCAAAATGACAACTCCATAATAATCCTTGGACTGATAGTCGTAGGTGTGCTCGCGGGCGGAATCTCTGGATGGTATTTCGGGGAGTCGATGATCGCCGTTGGATGGCTGGGCGACCTCTTTCTGAATGCGCTGAAAATGACCATCGTTCCGCTTGTCGCCTCCTCGGTCATATGCGGGGTTGTCTCCATGAAAGAGACATCCGGCATCGGCAGGATGGGTGGAGTAACGCTTGTTTACTACATGACGACGACTGCGGTTGCCGTTTTTATCGGCCTGGTGGTGGTAAATATCGTCCAGCCCGGCGCTGGGCTTAGCATCCCGAACATTGAAGCGCTTGACAGCATTCGGGACAAGACCGAAACAGGCATCAGCGACATTGTCCTCTCCCTCGTTTCGCCAAACCTTGTCAAATCGGCAGCGGACGGCCAGCTCCTTCCCATAATTATTTTCTCCATCATGCTTGCGATCGCCATGAGCCAAGTCGGCAAAAAAGCCGATCATCTTGCCGGATTTTTCGAAGGACTTAACGAAGCGGTGATGGTGATCGTCACATGGATAATGTACTTCGCCCCCGTGGGGATATTCGCCCTGATAGCCGCGAGGCTTGGAAAGGCTGGCGGCGGTGACGCCTTCTTCTCCGAAATAGAAGCGGTAGGCTGGCATGTGTTCACGGTCCTTTCGGGACTTACTATTCATTTCGTGTTCCTCTCCATTCTCCTTTTCCTGATTACGCGCCACGGCATCGGATACTACCTCGGCATGTTCCGCGCGCTTTTCACTGCGTTCGGCACGGCAAGCTCTTCTGCAACACTGCCGATAACGATGGAATGCGCGAAGGAGAACGGCATTAGCGACCGTAGCGTGCGATTCGTCCTCCCTCTTGGTGCGACGGTAAACATGGACGGCACGGCGCTTTATGAAGCGGCGGCTGTCATGTTCATCGCTCAGGCGTACGGCGCAGACATGGGGGTCACCCAGCAGGTGATCATCTTCATTACGGCAACGCTCGCCGCCATCGGCGCCGCGGGCATCCCAGAAGCAGGGCTTGTGACAATGGTCATCGTCCTGCAGGCGGTACACCTCCCCCTTGACGGCATCGCGCTTCTCCTTGCAGTTGACTGGCTACTTGACCGTTTCCGCACATCCTTGAATGTCTGGGGGGACGCGGTCGGCGCGGCGGTGATAGACAAGCTTATGGCCGGCAGGAATTTCTCCGGCAAAATTTCATAACGTGTCTATATCCAGCTCGGAACTTGCGGCTGTCGCCCGTGAAATACTCGACATCGGCAAACGGCAGGTAGAAAAGATCTTCCAGCCTTCTGAATACGAACTTGTTTTCGTATTCAGGGAAGAGAAGGGGGTACGGCTCTTCATAAACGCCTCGCTGAACAATGGAACTATATTCCTTACGCGGGAAAAAGAGGAATCGCCAAAAGCACCGACACCTTTCGCCGTGATGCTTCGTAAACATATTTCCGGGAGCCGCCTCGTAGCTATCGATAAATCACAGAACGACCGGCAGATAGCCCTCCACTTCTCTCCGGCGGAAATTCGGCTTGTCTGCCGATTTTTCGGAAAAGGTGGATTCATACTCGCCGGAAGCGACGGGAAAATTCTCGGCCTTAGCGGATTCGCCACATCCCCCACACTCCGTGCCGGAGTTATTTATCCCCTGCCGTTGCCGGACAAAAACGAAGAGCCTGCCGTTTTCGAAAGATCACCCTCGCTGGAACTAGAGCAGAGATTCAAAAACGACTCCAGCGAGAACGAAAAGGAGAAGATTCTCACAGCCATTAACCGTGAGCTGAAAAAACTCGGCAAACTTAGGAAAAATCTTGAAACAGATCTTGAAAAACTTTCGGACTACAGCGGCTATCAAAGATTGGGCGACCTTTGCAAAACGTACTTCAATAAACTCGAAAAGGGGAAGAGCGAGGCGATCCTTACAGACATAGAAACCGGCGAGGACGTAATAATCCCGCTCAAGCCTGAGCTCTCCCCGGCTGAGAATATCGGTCTCATCTATAAAAAACATCACAAGTACATCAGCGGCAAGGAGAGACTTCAATCCGCGCTCGCCGATACAATTGAAAAAATCAATTCCCTGAAGGCCGATTCCGGAAAGATCGAAGCGGCGGCTTCCACTACCGAAATCGCCACGCTCTCGGAAAAACATACAACTTCTCAAAAACCGCAACCCGGCAAACCTGCCAAAAAAAAGGAACCGGTAAAATCCGAACCGTTCCGCAGGTTCTCGTCCTCGCAGGGGTTCGAAATATATGTAGGAAAATCGGGAGCGAAGAACGACGAGCTCCTCCGCCAAAGCAACGGCAATGATCTATGGTTCCATGTGAGGGGCTTTCCCGGCTCCCATGTGGTGATGAAAACTTCGCGCGCGAAGGATGTCCCACACGACGCGATCGTGGAAGCGGCAAAACTCGCTTTGAAATATTCCACAAGGGCAAAAGACGGCAAGGGGGAGATCGTTTATACGCATGTAAAAAACGTTAAAAAACCAAAAAATGCCCCGCCGGGCAAGGTGCTGGTTACGAGAGAGAAAACGGTGAGCGTAAGGCTCGACTGAACAATTGAACGAAAAGAAGGACATCGACGCATGGGAATAGTATCATGTCATCAATAGTGAATATGAAACAGACAGCAATTGACATGAAACTCCCTTGATAAAAGTTTAAAATGCAAAAATCATGAAAATCGGCGACAAGGTATCGGACTTTTCAAAAGAGTTCACTTGCAGCATAGCCACTGTCGGGAACTTCGACGGACTCCACCTGGGACACCGCGAGATAATGAAACAGGTGAAGGAAGAATCGGCAAGGCAGAACTGCAAGTCGCTTGTGATAACCTTTGAGCCCCACCCCTCGTCCATCCTTTACCCCACAAGAAATTTCTTCAGGCTCACATCCCCGGAGCGAAGAGCGAAGCTGATAGCGGAATGCGGAATAGACGGGCTCCTCGCGATACCGTTTACGATCCCCCTTTCAGAGAAGGACCCGAGGGCGTTCGTCGAAGAGATAATGGTACCCCTTAAACTGCGCAGGCTGTATGTAGGGCACGACTTCACATTCGGCTCTGGCCGCAAGGGGAACGTGTATACGTTGAAGAGAGAGGGGGAGATCCTCGGCTTCTCGGTGCACGAAATACCGGAGGTCGAAATAGACGGCGAAACAGTTAGAAGCACAAGGATACGGGCGCTCCTTGCCGAAGGGAACATTGAAAAGGTCACCAAGCTTTTAGGGAGGGAGCACGCGGTTTCCGGCGTCGTGATAAAAGGCGCAGGGCGGGGCAAGATCCTCGGCTTCCCCACCGCGAACCTCGGCCAGACGGTAGAGACGGTCCCCGGCCCTGGCGTATACGCCACGAAAGTGGAGCTTGACGGAAAGCTGTACGATTCCGCCACCCATGTCGGCGTCATACCCACCTTTGATGTGGACGTGCCGGGGATAGAGGCGCACATTTTCGATTTCAATAGCGAGATAACAGGCCAAAATATTGAAATACGGTTCATTGCGAAGGTACGCGACACGGCTCGCTTTGCCTCGATCGACGAACTGAAGGAACAGATAAGAAAGGATTGCGAAGACATCCGCCGCCTCCTCTGAAAAGTGGTAAAATAAGTACCTAGAAGGAGGTGAGCGCAATGGGAATGGTCGCTGTGCCTGTTACGAACCTGATCCTGTTCAGCATCTTCCTCCTTTTCCTCGCGGGCTACACAATCTCGGCGTTAAGGAAAAGAAGGGAAATGAAAATCTATCACCCCGACATGATGTTCAAGGTCAAAGGTCTCGGCGCCACTAAGAAACTTGAGATCATCCCGATAGTCGACTGGTATTCCGAACATGGCGAAATGAAAGCCGAAGAGGGTGTCTCCTACCTCATCAGGACAGACAATAATACAGTCCTTTTTGATGTCGGCGTCGACTTCTCGAAAGGTACCCCTACCCCGCTGACTATTCAGATGGAAAAGATGGGGATCACATGGGATGACTTCGACACCGTGGTGATATCGCATAACCACCCCGATCAGTGGAGAAAACACCACAACTACAACCTGAATGAAAAACAGGTGGAACTTGGCGAAGAGAGCTTCTATGTGAACGACAATCCTCAATACCCCGTTCTGGAGCCGATGTGGAACGACAACCCTATCGCGATAGGGAAAGGGATAACCACCACCGGCACTATCCCGAACAGGGATTTCATGATGGGATGGACCGCCGAACAGGCGATCGTCGTAAACGTCGAAGGAAAAGGGTTGGTAGTTATTTCCGGGTGCGGACATCAGACTCTCCAAAGAATACTCGACCGCGTGGGAATGATGTTCGATGAGCCGATGTACGGGATAGTATGCGGATACCACTATCCGGTCACAGATTCGAGACTCCGGATGCTCGGTGTGGAAATGCAAAAGCATATGCCGGGGCACGATCATCCGCTGATAAGCATCTCGGATGCCGACGTGGAAGAGAATATCGGCTTCCTTAGGGAGAAGGATCTGAAACTCGTCGCGATGTCGCCACATGACTGCTGTGACAACGCCATCGACGAGGCGTTCCGCAATACTTTCCACGAAACATACAGGAAAGTTACCGTTGGTGAAAAGATAATCTGCTAAAGCCTTTTCGGCCCGCCATGAAAATCGGGCGGGCCGACGCGGTAGTGGCGCGCCCCCTGTCAAAGCTGTATAGTCTGGTAAACACAACTTTAACAACAGGGAGCCGAAACTGATATACCTCAATAACGCCGCCACTACACTGCCAAAACCCCCTTCCGTGATCCGCGCGATAAGGAACGCCCTGGAAGGTATCGGCGCAAATCCCGGCAGAGGGGTGGACAAGCTCGTATACAGGGCCGACAAGCTCATATACTCCGCCCGTCTCCGCGCCGCCTCGTTCTTCGGCCTTTCCGATCCGTCGAGGCTTATCTTCACTCCCGGCTGCACATACTCCATAAATATCGCCATCAGGGGAACGCTGAAAAGCGGCGACCATGTCATCACCACCGGAAGAATGCACAACGCCATCTCGCGGACGGTTTTCGACAAGCGCCTCGGCCTGAATGTATCCCCCCTTATGTGGGACGAAAAGGAGCCTATCACCGAAGAGATGTTCAAAGCTCATATGACCCCCGAAACAAAGGCGGTGATCGTCAACCACGGGAGCAACGTAGACGGACTCCTCTTCCCTATCGACGCGATCGGCAAGATAACCAGATCGCTCGGACTTCTATTGATAGTCGACACGGCGCAGACAGCCGGCGTGGTACCCATCGACATGGCAAAAAACGGCATCGACATCCTCTGCGCCTCGGGACACAAGGGGCTTTACGGCCCGGCAGGCATCGGCATACTCGCCATATCCCCCGGCGTCGATGTCGAACCTCTCGTCACCGGCGGCACCGGGAGCTTCAGCGAAGATATGGATATGCCTACAACCTCCCCCGACCGGTTCGAGCCTGGCTCGCCGAACTTTGCAGGCATCGCGGGGCTCGACGCGGGGATAGAGTTCATCCAGAATACCGGGATAGAAAAGATATTCCGCCGGAAGATGGATCTCTGCATGGAGGCATATGAAGGGATAGTGAACATCCACGACGTGAAAATATTCTGGCCGGAAAAGGAAGCGAACCGCCTCCCTCTCTTCTCGTTCACCGTGGCGGAGATAGACCCTTCCGACGTAGCCGAACATCTCGATAAAAAACATGGGATAGCGACCCGCACCGGACTGCACTGCGCGCCGTTCACGCATCAGGAGATAGGCTCATACCCGATCGGCACCGTCCGCGTATCCCCCGGCTTCTACAACAAGAGGAGCGACATAAAAAAATTCATCAAAGCTGTAAAGGAACTATCGGTAAAGAAGGAGCGATGAGCGACTGTATAGCGGTGTTCGCCACGACATATGAAACGCTACGCGCCGAGGATTTTTTCCGCGCCGAAAAGATAAAGTTCAAGCCGATCCTGAAACCGAGGAAAATAGGCTCCGCCTGCCGTATGGCGCTGAAATTTTCGGAGAAGGATATTGAAGCGGCTAAACGCGCCGTCTCCGCCGGCAACCTGGATATCCTCTCCTTCTACCGAAAAGAGAACGACACATGGGAAAAGATTTTGGGTCGGATACTCCCATAAGATAAATATGCAGTTCATCAAGTATATCTACATGGCTCCCTGCTCCCCTTAGTTGGCAGGTATTTTGTAACATTTCGGTAGAATTTTGCGCTCTTCCCTTTGTTCTTAACTGATGGTAATCTTTACACATAATGCCGTTAGTAGTTTTGGGAGTTAATCATAATTCAGCCCCTGTGGAGGTGCGCGAAAAGCTCGCGTTCGACCTCAAGGAGCTGAGCGAGGCGGCCGGGGACGTATTCTCGAAGATGCCAGGGGTCGACGAGAAGGTTATCCTCTCCACCTGCAACAGGGTGGAGATCTACGCCCATGTGGACGATATCGAAGACGGCCTCGCCTCCATCAAACGCTTCATCTACAACTACCACGAGATACCCGCCGGGGTACTCGACAAGCATTTCTACAGCTACACCCTCGACGAGGCGATAGAACACCTCTTCGAGGTATCGGCGTCGCTCGACTCGATGGTCATCGGCGAGCCCCAGATACTCGGCCAGGTAAAAGACGCGTACCAGTCCGCCAGACAGGTGAAATCGACCGGAAGGGTGCTGAACCAGCTCTTTGAAAAGGCGTTCAGCGTGGCCAAAAGGGTGAGGACAGAAACAAGCATCGCCGAAAGCGCGGTCTCTATCTCCTATGCCGCCGTGGAGCTGGCCACATCCATCTTCGGCAGTCTTGAAGGGAGAACGGTGCTCCTGATAGGCGCGGGGGAGATGATAGAGCTCGCCGGGAAGCACCTCGTGAGCCAGGGGGTAAAGACCATCCTGGTATCGAACCACAACTACGACCGCGCCGCGAAACTAGCCACGGAGCTTGGCGGGAGCGCGATACATTTCGACACCTTTTCGGACGAGATGAAAAACGCCGACATTGTTCTCAGCTCCACCGCCGCCCCGCACTACGTCATCAAAAGGGAGAAGGTGGAAGAGGCCATAAAGCTCAGGGGTGGTAAGCCTATCTTCTTCATCGACATCGCGGTTCCGCGCGACATCGAGCCTTCAATAAACGACCTGAACAACGTATTCCTCTACGACATCGACGACCTGAACAGCGTGGTGAACCAGAACAGGGCCGAGAGGGAGAAAGAGGCCGAAAAGGCGAGAGAGATCATCAAGGCGGAAGTGACAAGCTTCAACAGCTGGCTCGACCGGCTTGAGATGGAGCCGACCATCGTCGCTATGCGCAAGAAGGTGCAGGAGATACAGTGCCGGGAAGTAGAGAAAACCTTCGCGAAGGTAGCCTTCGATGAAAATCAAAAAGCGGCCATAAAGGCCATGACCGCCTCCATTACAAATAAAATCCTCCACGATCCTACGCTTCATCTGAAACGCCAGGCATCAGCGAATAACAATCAGGAACATCACAAGCGTTCCGTTACAGAGTTTGTAAAAGAGCTCTTTAATCTGGAATAGGCCCCCGTTACATTGAGCTTGAAACTTAAAATAGGAACAAGGGGCTCCCCGCTCGCGCTCTGGCAGGCGGAATGGATCAAGTCGCGCCTCCTCGAATTCGACGACATCGGCGATGTTGAACTGATAAAAATAAAAACTTCCGGGGACAAGATCCTCGACGTGCCGCTTGCGAAGGTCGGCGGCAAGGGGCTCTTCACCAAGGAGATAGAGGAATCGCTCCTGAGGAACGAGACCGATCTCGCGGTGCACAGTCTGAAAGACGTCCCTACCGAAGTTCCGAAAGGGCTGAAAGTCGACGTTATCACCGAAAGGGAAAATCCTTACGACGTTCTCGTAAGCAGAGGGGTCAAATTCGTCGACCTCCCCCCCGGCGCAAAGGTCGGTACAAGCTCCTTAAGGAGACGCGCGCAGATAAAAAGGGTGAGGCCCGATCTCGTCATCGTCGATATACGGGGGAACGTGCAGACCCGTCTAAAGAAACTTGAAACCGAAAATCTCGACGCCGTCATACTCGCCGCCGCGGGGATGATAAGGATGGGGTATGAAGATGAGATAACCGAATATCTGGAGGAATCGCTGGTACTCCCGGCGGTCGGCCAGGGAGCGGTGGCGATCGAAACAAGGGAGAACGACCCGGTTGTTGAAGAGGTCGTTCAAAGGCTCCACCATCAGCCGACCGCGTACTGCACCACGGCTGAGCGCGCCTTCCTGAGAAAACTCGAAGGGGGATGCCAGGTGCCGATAGCGGCGTTCGGCAAAGTCGACGGCGACAAACTCACGCTCGAAGGGCTTGTTGCCGATCTCGACGGGCAGAGGATAATAAGGGAAACAATTTCCGGCCCGACAAGCGAAGCGGTATCGCTGGGACAGAGGCTTGGAGACCTTCTCCTGGAACAGGGAGCCAAGGAGATACTGGACGAAGTCTTCGGCAACAACGAAGAGTCGTAAGCGCGCCCGATCCAGCGCGTCCTAAATCAATAACGAGGTTGCGCTATCCGCCGTCTTTCAATGGTCAGGCGCAATTCAAACATATTTCGGAACTGCTCATATCTACAAACCGTAAAACTCGATAACTTCTTTCCCCCTCCTTGTGACAAATTCATTCGGGCGACCGGGCTCGCCTATGCTTGCCGCCATATTGTTTATCTTTTTCTCCAAATTCCATCTCCCGTCTGGCATCCGTTTTGACCGCAACAGATCAACCGCCTGACCAACTTTTTCCGATCTTACCTTTTCCCTTTTCAAAAGCCATAGTATCTCCAGAAAATCACTCCTGTACATATTGGGAAAGGTCAATTTGTCGATATCCTTAACCATCACGCGATCCTTGCGGCGCGAGCTGAGATATACATTGTGCAATAGAATAAAATCTATGCATTTCTTTAACAGCATTTTTATAGAACTATTTCTTTTCGTTTGCGGGATGAACGAAAAGCCTTTGAACAGTTTGACCACGCCCCAGTAGCATGTATGCTTGCCGTAGCAACTCTTGTTCTCGCAGTATTTGTTCTTCTCCGTGACGTATTGCCCATCGTCGAATCTTTGGTATTTATTGAAAAACTCGATCACCTTCAAGCTTCTACCGCTTATCGAACCTGTAAAATAACATTCGAGATAAATGATATTTCCGTTCAGGCATGGGATGGGGAAATGATCCTCTTTCAAGGAGTAGATACCAGCCTTCGGATCATAAAAATGATTTCTGATAATTTTTAACGGCTTCTTTATCCTGACGTCGTTGCTGTCGTGACAGAGGTCGGCCAGGAGTATCAATGTCCACAAGGTGGCCTTGAAATTTGGAGAGTAATGGAGGAGTTCCGGATAATGCCTGTCGGATTCCTTTAGCATTTTCCAACAGCCATTCTCTCCTTGCTGGTCAAATATACTCTTTATGATCGCTGAATAGTCATCCATGCTTCACCGGCATATACTGGTTAGATGTCATGGATTCATTTTTTACTAACAGCTTTGTCGTGTCAATTAAGCATTCACCCTTTCCATATATGAACTCGCCAGGCGCTCTCCCGGTGAAATATCGCCCCCTCCACGCACTCCCTTTTTTAAGACTGCATATAAGCTGGACTTGTCTCCCGCTCTTTAATACCATTATAAAATGTATTACCGCTATGGAACATTTCGTCCGATATCCAGAATCGTTGCCATGCTGGCAATCATTCTAGCTTGCTACGAGTCAGCCGATGCCCGGACATTCAAGACAAACGCCGTGAAGGATTATCCGCTACGAGAGGTGGATAGACCGCTCACCATGCCTTCGCAATTGACCGATATCGGTTTTTCCTTTTTATTTGGGAAGAATTCATCCAATCCGGAAGACGGATGGGTGGGAATGTTCATGAATTGGCACATCGGAATTACAGATAACATCGAGATGGAAAATCTCGGCTTCAACTACTCCGGTAAACTTTACGAAAACGAATACCTTATCGGAGCCCACGCGCTGGGGATCGGCTTCTCAAGCGATGCAGGGGTAAGCGCGCCTCTCAAGGCACAATTCAAATCAAGACACTACGTCGACCGCAACTTCTCCATCCTTATGGAAATATTTGAAAAGCTGATATATGAGGAAGGAGTTAATACCGCGCAAAGCATCAGGTTCTTAGCGGGAGGGATTTTTCAGTTGACGGATAATATCGCTCTTTCAGTCAAGGCAGGATATGGAGGTTATTTAACCGATGACAGGCCGGATAGCGCCAACATCGCAATGGAGCTGAACATCAACAGCAGGCATTACTTTGATATCACGCTGTTTGGAGGCTTCAGCTTCATCGACGAAAAGGATAGAGGGGATAACAAGTTGTTTGATGAAAACAGAAGGTCGATAGGCGGGGTTCGCGCAGACATGGTATTTTAGACCGCCGCCTCCACCCGCTCCCCTATTTAATGAGCAACATCATGCCGTTTTCCGGTATCCTATTTGCCGATGCGACATAATCACGAAGGGGAAGCTTTAGCATGAGCGATGAAGAACTGACGAGCCAGCAAAATCCCGTTAGGATGTGGGGGCTTATAGGGGGCGTTGTTGCCTCTGTGCTCTTTCTTTTACTGTTCGACCTCGATCCGGCCCACCCGGAGATAACAAGGACCGCCGCCGTGGTGCTCCTCATGGCTGTATGGTGGATAACGGACGCGATACCGCTCTGGGCCACTGCGCTCCTCCCGGTATTCCTCTTCCCGTTTTTCGGCATCATGTCCGGAAAGAAGGTTAGCTCGCTCTATTTCAACGAGGTGATATTCCTCTTTCTCGGCGGATTTCTTGTGGCACTCTGCATGGAGCGGTGGAACCTGCACAAGAGAATAGCTCTCAAGATACTTCTTTTCTTCGGCGCGAATCCGCGCGGAATACTCCTCGGCTTTATGACGGCAACCGCCTTCCTTTCGATGTGGGTTTCGAATACCGCCAGCACCATGCTGATGCTCCCCATCATCATCGCTGTCATACTGAAGCTGGAAGAATCGGTCGGCGTGGCGCCAATCAAAAAATACGCTGTCGGCCTCCTTCTTGGAACGGCATATTCCGCGTCTATCGGAGGAGTGGCGACCCTCGTGGGAACCCCGCCGAATCCGGTACTTGTAAAGGTCTTTGCGATAAATTTCCCGCAGGCTCCGGAGATTTCGTTTGCCTCTTGGTTCGCGTTCGCCCTACCGGTCAGCGTTGCCTTTATCGCCTTCGTTTACTTCTACCTTGCATGGTTTTTCAAACCGGGAACGGAGATATCCATCGACAAAGAGGAGTTTCAGCGCGAACATGACGAACTGGGCAAAACAACCTTCGAGGAGAAGGTGGTTTTCGCGGTGTTCACAAGCCTTGCGATACTCTGGCTCTCAAGAGCGGACATCAATATAGGAACGGTATCGATACCGGGTTGGGCAAACCTCTTCCCAAATCCCTCTGATGTGAATGACGGCACCATCGCCATAGCGATGGCGACGATATTTTTTCTCGTGCCGTCGAAGGCTCTCCCCGGCGAGCGGATAGCCGACTGGGATATGGTGCAAAAACTCCCGTGGGGTATCATCCTCCTCTTCGGCGGAGGTTTCGCTCTTGCGAGCGGATTCAAGGATTCGGGACTTTCAACATGGCTCGGAAACCAGCTCGCTTCACTGCACGAATTCAATCCGGTTACGATCGTTGCCACCATCTCGCTTATGAGCACCTTCATAACGGAACTGACGTCGAACACGGCAACCGCGCAGATACTCCTCCCGATCCTCGCCTCTCTGGCTGTTGCGATAAAACTGAATCCGCTTTTGATAATGCTCCCGGCGACCATGTCGGTATCTTTTGCCTTCATGCTTCCGGTAGCAACCCCGCCGAACGCGATTGTGTTCGGCGCTGGGAGGATAAGGATCATCGATATGGCAAAAGCGGGGCTGATACTGAACATTGCGGGGGGGATTATCATAACCGCCGCGGCATTCATCCTCGGCCCTATCGTATTCGGAATAGACCTTGGAACATTCCCCGATTGGGCAGTACAGAAATAAAATGCCGTGAAAATAGTGTCTATCGAGGGGAGGAGTTTCCACCCTCCCTTCACGATTTAATAACCCCCCAGGGAAAAGGCTACTTTATATTTATATCTGAACCTTTGAGGGACGCAATCTGGTTTACCACCAAATCACGCCTTGAGGAAACCTGATACTTCCCCAGGAATTCCACATATGTCTCAAGCGCCCTGTCGGAATTGCCTGCCAGCTCATAGTTCAATCCCAAGAGATAATCTATCTCTTCCATAAACGCTTCGCTTTTGCTCCCCTTCAGTTTTTCAAGGACGCTCGTGGCTTCCGAATATTTCCCCTGATTCTGTGAGGTTCTGGCGAGACCGATACCGCTTAGACGACCGACAGTATCCTCCGCGCCCTCGGATTCAAAAACCTGTTTATAGAGCGCTTCGGCTTCCGGCATCTTCCCATCCTTATAATGGACATTTGCCTTGTAGAACGACGCAAGCTTTCCAGCTACCGTTCCGGAAAAACGTTCAGACACCTCGCCGATAGTCTCCGCGAGTTTTGGCAGGTCCACATTATCCTTCGGCTGGGCATTCGCCTCCGTTGGGCTGTCGCTTGGGTATTCCACAAGGGCCCTGTAGAGCTCGCGCTGGGCGGTGTTCTCCCGCGAATCCGCGTAATACATGTATCCGGCAGATATCATGATGATAATTGCCAGCCCGACCAGCGGGTAGATCACTTTTTCACTGTTGTCCGTCACCCAGAAGTAGACACTGTCCCAGAAACTGATGAATTCATCCGGTGCTTTCAGGTCTTCCTTACGTTTTATCCTTTTATAACGCGCCACTTTTTGCCTCCACTATCTTTTGCGAGTTGCCCAATGTTTCGAGCGCACTCTTTTCGTCCAATCCCGCGCCCAACAGCACTTTCATCGCCATTTGCCGGTCCATTAAATCACGAGGAGCGTGGGTATCAGTATTAAAAACCAGCCTCGCCCCCGCTTCCATCGCGGTTTTTGCTACGTGGCCGTTTGTAAAACTGTGTCCCCCGCGTCCGCTTATCTCCAGCATCACCCCGGCCAGAGCCGCTTTTTTTGCGACAGCCAGCGAGATCAGTCCCGGATGGGCTATTATATCCACTCCGGCGTCTATCGCCGAATCATTAGTTCCTTCCTCGACCGGCTCCACCACCGATTCCCCATGCACGATTATAATCTTGGCCCCGGCATCCCTTGCCAGCTTTGCAATCTCCGATATCATTGAAGGCCTCACATGGGTTATCTCCACGCCGGGGAGCACGCGGATGCCATGATCGTCCTCGCAGAACCTGGCAATCGCCTCCGTAACCCTCTCGACATTCGAATAATCAACATGATCGGTAATCGCGATCGCGCGACACCCGATCTGGCGCGCACGTCTGACCAGTTCGGCAGGAACCAGCCCTCCATCGCTAAAAATCGTGTGCATATGCAGGTCAATCATCCGAAACAGCCTACGTTAAAGTTGTATTGTTGTCCAGTAATTGAATAACCTTTTTCGAGAAAATATTTCCGGCTGGGAAAAGGGGTGTCTCCGGGCGGACAGCGCCGCCCGGAGACTGCGATCTTGGCTAAATGTATTTCTTGCAGATATTGGCGCATTCACGGCACGACTTGGCGCACTCAACACACTCCTTGTGCTCCTTGTGTTTCATGCAGATCTTTTCCGAAGCTATGCAAACACCCCGAACCACCTTCGCCATTGGGCCGATATGTCTCGACCCAAAAGAGGCCATCTTCATCATCGCTTCGCAGGTAGCTACCAGGTCCTGCACCGTCCTGCCGCACTCCGCCATTGAGATGTCTCCCTTCTCCAGGAGGTTGATGCTCAAACGGAGCGTCGTCTGCCCCGTACGGGCGCAATCGGCTGCTGACCTGGCGAGATCTTCCTGGATCAACATGCCTGAATCGTGCTTATGTTCTTTTTCCGCGGCAAATGCCGTCCCTACAGTACCGGCCAGGAGAGCGCCACCTGCCGCCATTATTACTTCTCTTCTATCCACCAAAACCTCCTTTTTAAAAACGGTTTCTATTGCAACGCAAATTCCATCTTCAGCTTTACGGGGTATGGCGCACCGGAAGGGGGGGGAGGCAATGGGCTTGCCTTTTGCACAGCCTCCCGTGCCGCGTCGCACAGGATGTTATCTTTCCCTTCCACTACCAAACTTTCCACTTCCCCGTTCGGAAGCAATGTCATATGCACCTCTATCTCCCCGGTTATCCCTCTCCGCCTCGCCGCGGCCGGATAATATTTGCATCTCTCTATGCAGTCCATTACGACAGAGAGATAATGCTTCTTCTCCCGTTCGGTTTCCTCCTCGTCGAGTTGCGCAACCTCCTCTGAAATTTCTTCTTCAGGCTCGACTACCGGTTCCGGCTCCTCCACAGGTGCCGGGATCTCCTTTTTAACCACTTTCTTCGGTTTTGGTTTTGGTATCTCCTGTATCTTTTTCGGTTTGACGATCTTTCTGAACTTCGCTTTCACACTCGTGCTTTTGTCCGACTTGCCTGATTCGATTGAAATCAATTCGGCATTATTAAAAAACGCCGCGTGAAATCCTATCGAGACGGCCAGAGCAAGAGTTGCTATCGCGAAATCTTTCACTATTCCGGCCTCTCCGTAATGATATCCACAGCCTCGGCTCCCGCTTTCCTTGCAGAATCGAAGATAGATACTGCGACGCCCAGGCCTGCCCTCTCATCCCCTCGAATGGCTACCTTTTTGTTCTTTACCCCGGAGAATTTCTGGATAAAAACCTCTTCAACTTCCCCAAGCTCGACTGTCATGCCCGCTATGCTGACTTTCCCATCACCATTGATAACAACCTCGACGGCCTTGTCGATATCAAGCGGAGTGGCGCTGTCCGCCTCCGGGAGATCCACCGTTACCGCTTCGTTCTTTACGAAATGGGCGGTGAGCATGAAGAACACCAACAGGAGGAAGACTATGTCGATAAGCGGAGTGAGGTTGGGAATATTGCTTGCTCTCCTAAGCCCGTCAAACTCCATCTGCCGCCCCTTTCCTGTGATGGATAACATCGACCGGTATTTCGCGTTCATGATGATGATGATGCAGTTTTTCAAGAATCATCGATGCGATCCGTTTCATCGAGTTCGCCCTGCGGTCAGCCGAACCTTCCAGCAGGTGAAGGAAAAAGAGTATCGGTATGGAGACGGAAAGGCCGACGCCTGTCGTTATCATGGCTTCCCATATGCCGCCGGCAAGGGCGTTTGCGTCAACCTTCCCCCCCGCCTGCTCGATCACCATAAATGCCTTTATCATTCCGGTTATCGTTCCAAGTAGGCCGAGAAGAGGAGCAGTATTGCCGAGAAAGGCAAGCGTCCTGAAACCGCGTTCCATTCGTTGCAGTTCCTCCGAGCCTACGCGCGAAGCGACTCTGCCGATGTCATCAACGCCGCGCGAGGACGCCGCAAGCATCTCCCTTATGATGGCCGCTTCCGGCCCTTTCGTAATTGCCGGGTCTTTCAAACCGCCATCCGAGATCGCATTTCCAAGACCCTCTTCGATACTGCGCGGGGTAAATCCCATCCTTATGAAATGTATGTAGCGCTCAATTACAATTGCGAGGGCAATGACAGAGTAGAACGCCAGGATATAAACTACCGGCCCGCCCCTTGTGAAAATATCAGCAGTATCCATCGCCTACCTCTTGGTTGCCGCGACTTCGTTTGCCGCCGTCATGACGGCGCGCGGTTCGCGACGTGCCAGATTCAAATATCCTTTTAAGCTCGGCTTCCAATGCCTCCATAATCTTGTAAGGCCCGTAACAACAAGAATAAGACCTATAACAGAAACAAGGTCGTTCACCCATTTCCACTGTTCATGGAAGATCACGCCGCTATGCAATCCATCCAGAAAATAGAATATCGGAACGCCCGCGAGGATCGGCATATCCATTCGAATGGTTTCATATTCGTCGCCGTTTACCCGAGCCTTGATCCCGCCATGTCCTTTCCATCCTATTCGTCCGTCGGGCAATACCAGCATATCGCTAGGCATATGTCCCGTACCCTTGGCTTTTTCCCATTTCTTGCCAGGGAGTTTCATGTAGTTAGGAGAACCCATCCCCCCCGTGTATAAACCATCCCCGATACGCCTAAGCGTCCAGACGAATACCGCGGGTTGACCGGGGAGATCTTCCCTGATCCACGTCCTGCCGGAATCGGCCGTCGTGAAGAGACCGGCGCGGCCTCCAAGGCTCAGCTTTTCGCTCTCTCCCGGATATCCCGCAACGGAATATATTTCATCGTCCCATGATCTCATCTCATATACAGGCGGGAGCCATTCCCTCCCGACGTTGACCTTTTTCATCCAGTCGCCAAGCACATCGTTGTGGTCTATCAGTATCCCGGTAATTGCCAGATAGACAAATGGAATTACGGTAACTATCCCGAAAACGGTTGAATGAGAATGGAACAGCAGGCGCATAGTGCTTTTCTTGGTGAGATGTGTTTTCCGCGTCTGCGTTCCAATCTCTTTTTTCCATTTTTTCGGCATCCACCAGAACAGAAAACCTGTCAGCGACAGCGCCATCATCCCGATACCGCCCGCATCGTTTATCAGCAAAGAGCTTATCCCGGTAAATAGCCCTCTGCCGTAATGAAGGTCCCTTACAAATCTGGAAAGCCCGAAAGAATCGGGAAGCTGATCCTCCGTCAATCCGGAAAAGAAGATCCAAACCGGCTCTGATGTATCGGAAAGGTTCAAGCGGAAAACTTTGGTCCTTGACACACAGCCAACCAGTTCATCAGCACTTGAGCCTTCCGTAAGCGCGGTAATGAGGCTCCCTTCCAATGCAACCCTTGTCGCGGTCGCGCCCTTGTCGGAAGATAACCAAACGCCGTCATCGGTGGCAAGCCAGAGCTTCCCCCATCCATATACCGCATCCTCTACTATCGAAAGTATCTGGGGCGAGCCATCAAGCCCGATGAAATAGGTTTCCACCCAGTTGGCGCCGGCATCACTGCTTCTCCAGAGCCCCCGTCTCCCACCCGCAAGACGAACATCGCTCGTCGACGGGTCAATCCGGTACAACTGAATCGCACTGTCGGTACTTTTTTCAAGCACCTTCTGCGAAACGAGATATTCCGGAACGGTTACCTGCCAGAGCCATCTCCACTCTCCGCGGTGATCGATAAGAAAACCGGTAATTCCAAGAACAAATATCCAGAGCGCCGCAACCAATCCTCCCCACTTGTGGAGCCTGTGCATATTTAACGGGCGCTTCCTTTCGGAAGCGCCCGGTGCAACAGTCTCCAACCAGGGGTGAGGTGGTTGAAAATTCTGTTTAATACTATTCATAAATAACTCACATGAAGTCGTAATTGATCCCAAGGTAGTAGCTAAGCGGCGTTCCCGGCGCGTACTCTATCTTCTCGCCAAACTTGGAGCTTGAATACGAAGCTGCCGTAGCCCATCGCTCGTCGGTAACGTTCATAACGCGCCCGAAAACTTTCATCTTGCCGACAGGCATATTCGCCCTGAGGTTTAAAAGGGCGTGCCCCTCATACTTCATCGTATTTCCGTCATCCATCCAGGAATCGCCAACCTTAACCCATTCAATTTCTGCCATCCCGCCGTTCATGAAGCCCGGGCGGAAACCGAGCCGCGTGTTGCCTACAAGCTTCGGAGCGGAGTTCATCTCGTTCCCGCTGTAATCGACGCCAGGTTTCGGTTGCCATGTACCGAATGTGTGTTCTGAATAGGAAAGACTCACTCCGAGATTCATCCAATCCGTCAGCGCAATACCGGAACCAAGCTCAACGCCCTGATGCTTTGTCTCGCCGGCATTGAGGCTCTCTCTCGTATTGTCATCATTCGTGTAGCTTACGATGTCGTCGGTCTTTATCATGCTGTAAACCGAGAGTTCCCAATCGGTCTTCTCTCCAACTTCACCTCGAAGACCAACCTCATAGCTGTCCACCTTTACAGGTTTCAGACCTACCGTATTCTCGGCCTGTCCCTGCCTGAAGAGCTGGCTCTGTGAAGGTGCGCGGAACGCGTGGTTATAGGATACAAAACCGTTGAACGAATCGCTGAACTGGTACGTCGCCCCCAGCTTTGGGCTAAGGTGCGTGTAGTCGACGGTAGTAGACGCCGGGCGACGATACTTGCCGGTATCGAGGTCTGTCAGCTTGTTTGTATAGTCATAGCCGATTGAATCGTACCTCACGCCGCCTGTGATCCTCAGCTTTTCGGCAGGTGAAAGCTCGGCATGGACGTACGGGGAGATACCCATGAATGTTACGTCGTAGTCGTATATCGTGTCGCCGTCCGTATAGCTGGTATAGATGTTTCCTTCCTTCACCGGAGAGATAGCCTGCTCGTTCTGGTTGCCGGGACTGTTGTCCACATCAACGCCCATGATCAACCTGGTCCTTAAAGGCGCAAAGTCCTTTCTGTATTTAGCCATGACGCCATATGAATCGTTGTTCGAATTCAAGATGGCCGGATCGTAGCTTAGCGACCAGTTCGCTATATACCCGAGGCTGTTCTGACGCACATACGGCGTAACGCTGACAAGCGAATCAGCCGACTCTTTCGTCATCTCTGCGGAAACCCTTAGAGCCCCCACCTTTCGCCAGGATATCGGAGTGTAATTAAGCGTTGGATTGTTTTCATAATCTTCCTTTGAGATCCTGGAGGAGCCTGCCGTCTGCTGATCGATATTTGAATACGCGACCACCGTCTTCATGGCAATTCCGTTTGAGAAAAAGGCATCCCAGCGGACATTCGCGCTCTGCCTGTCGTAATCGGTCGCGTCGCGCCAGCCGTCGGTATGGGTCATGTTCAGGTCGAGCCTTACTCCGTTATCGCCAAATTTGTCGCCAACCGACAACAGCGCCCTCTGCCATCCAAACGAACCGCCTTCAAGGTCCAGGTTCAACTCAGGCTCAAGTGGGGTTGGCCGGGTCAGGACGTTAATAACGCCGCCAATCGCGTCGCTTCCATAAAGCGCGGTTCCCGGCCCCTTATTTACTTCAATTCCGCCCGACTGCGGGATATTAACTTCGTATAACGCATTGTGGTTGAAAAATCCCGTTGAGCGTGTCGGTATGCCGTCCTCAAGGAAAAGGTAAACGGGACTCGTGGTTATCGGCTGTCTGATGGCAGTCTGATGCCCCTCGCCCCCTGTTACGTTTACATTGACGCCGGGTATCCTGTTCATAATATCCGATGGATGAGCAGGCCTTACTTCCTCTATCTCTTTGCCTGAAAGCGTGTCGACAGTCGCTGTCGCCTCCGATTTCGGCTGTTCTTCGCGCGTACCCGTAACTGTAATTTTGCCGACCGCGGCGCCATCCGATTCAGCCTTTACGTCTCCGGCTACCGCCAGGGTTATGAAAAAAACCGCCGCGGAAAACCATCCAAATCTCTTTGCACTAAACATCTAATACCCCTTTTTAAAATTCATTCGTGTTGCGGGCCGTTCATTGCGGCCACTGCCTGATGTGTTTTCCCAGGCTTTCGGAGTGGAGATTCGGCAGATCAGGCAGAAACCTCTTCTGACTGCGCACATCACCTTCCGGAAAAAACTCTCATCCAGTGAAGGGAACTATCAGCAGATGCATGAAGAAATGACTTTCTGCCATAAACATCGCTTGGTGCAGCTCCCCGCAAGAACGGAGAAAATCCTGGGAAATTTTGAAGGATTAGGCGATTGGGGGTCGATCGGGGATGAATGAAAATGCAAAATCGCTGACGGACTCAAAGCCGCGCTCCAGCTTGAACACCCCGAAGTTCGAGACTTCGGGAACACTTACAAAAATAATATCGCTATTGAACTGGAATGCCTGATCCGGCGCGCCGTCCATGCCGGAACAGCTCCTTATCGTGCAACCACCTTTATGCAGATCGCATTTGCCGTGACTGTTGAGATTGCACTTCATAGCGGCATGTTTGCAACTCCCCTTCGCTCCCGACATTGCCATTTTGTGGCCGGTCATCGGTATCTCGGAGCCATGCGTTGCTTCCATCATTTTTCCGTGGTGCTCCGCTTTGGACATGTCGTGGGAATTGCCGTGGTCGGTACAGCCATGTTTCGCCGTGCCGGCAAGCGACGCCATAGGCGTGGAAGCCACGTAAAAAACAACGGTCAATATCGCAAATGTTTTTCTCATCCCATTCCCATGCTTGTTAAATCCTGAATGCGGATCCCCATTTCCAAATCAGGGTACAACATATTAGAAAGCAAATTGTACATTCTGTCAAATTTGGGGCTAAAAAATGTTTTCCAGAAGGGAATCGACATGCTTGATGCCGACAATTTTCAGTTTGCCATTATCGGCAAGTTTTTCCGCGCCGACCGCTGGAACAACGGCCCTCTTCATCCCCATCCTCTGCGCCTCCTTGAGCCTAACCTCAAGGGAAGATACCGGCCTCACCTCGCCTCCGAGCCCTACTTCACCGATGAAGACCGTCCCCTTTGCAACGCTGATATTCCTGAAACTCCCCGCAATCGCCGCGGAGACTGCGAGGTCGCTTCCAGGATCTTCTATACGCACTCCACCTGCCGCCGAAACATAAATATCCTCAACGTCCAGCATCAAACCGGCGCGCTTCTGGAGGATCGCCGCCAGAAGAACGAGCCGGTTGTAATCGAATCCAACCGCTGTCCGCCTGGGGTTACCGAAACTCGTTGGGGTTACCAGCGACTGGAGTTCCACGAGTATCGGTCGCGTACCGGAGAGGGTGCATGTAATTACCGACCCGCTGGAGGGCTTTTCAGATGAATTGATAAAAAGCTCCGACGGGTTTTCCACCTCCACCAGCCCCGACCCCCTCATCTCGAATACCCCTATCTCCTGGGTGGAACCAAAGCGGTTTTTCACCGACCTGAGGATACGGAACGAGTGATCCTTGTCCCCTTCAAAATAGAGAACCGTGTCGACCATATGCTCCAGAACCCTCGGCCCGGCAATCGCGCCATCCTTCGTGACATGGCCGACAAGGAACAGCGGAACATTAAGCGTTTTTGCCGTCCTCATAAAACATGAAGTCGCCTCTCTCAACTGCCCCACGCTTCCGGGGGCCGCTGAGAGCTGTTCCGTAAAAACCGTCTGTACCGAATCGACAACCACAAACGACGGCATCAACTCCTCTATTCTGGCGGTAATAATCTCGACATTTGTTTCCGGAAAAACATATATGGAGGCTGAGTCTATGCCTAATCGGTCAGCTCTTATCTTTACCTGTTGCGGAGATTCCTCGCCGGTGACGTATAGCACCTTGCTGTTTGCGGCGAGCTTTCCGCAAAGCTGAAGAACCAGCGTAGATTTTCCTATACCGGGGTCGCCTCCGATAAGAACCAGAGAACCGTCCACAACACCCCCGCCCAAAACACGGTCGAGTTCCACGATTCCGCTCTTTTTTCTCCCTGCGGATTCCGCCGGAAGGTCAGAAAGGGGAACGGGAGCGGACGGAGATGAACCGAGGGAGAACGCCCCCCGCTTGACGACCGGTTTTACCGCCTCCTCCTGAAAGGTGTTCCAGCTATTGCAGTCGGGACAGCGCCCTATCCATTTCGGCTGGCTGGAGCCACACTCCTGGCAGACATACTGGGATCTTGCCTTTTTCGCCATTTTCTTTAATAGACTACCCCTAGATTGTTAAAAGCTACCCGTAGAGTATAAACCGCATCATTTCACTGGTTACTTTTTATTATTAGAACCAAATATTTTAAAGAAAAATCCTTGAATAAAAGGCCTGTTGCAAGCGAAGAGATCTATTCGTCCCCGCAAAAAACCGGTATTTGTAACATTTTCGCATTTCCGTTACATATGCTATTCTAAAAAGAAGAGATAAAATATGGATAACAATGAAGAAATGATTGAATCTAAAAGTGAAAACAGGCATAGGGACAAGTTTCTTCTGCACCTCTGCTGTGCTCCATGCTCCCCGCATCCAATATTGAAACTGAAAGAAGAGTTTGACCTGCACCTCTACTTTTACAATCCCAACATACACCCCGAATCTGAATACCAAATGCGTCTCGAAGAGGTGGAAAAGCTCGCCCGACTGGAAGATCTGCCGCTTCATTTGGGGGAGTACCGAAGCGAAGCGTGGTTCAACATGACCAAAGGCCTTGAAAATGAGCCTGAAAGGGGGGCCAGATGCCGACTTTGCATACTCGACAGGCTCGAATACACCGCCAGAAAAGCGGGTGAACTCGGCATACACCGCTTTGGATCGGCCCTTACCACTTCGCCACACAAGGACTCGGTCATGATAAATGAGGCGGGCAAACATGCCGCCCTTGAGCTTGTTCTGTTCGGATACGATATCGCGTTTTACGAAGCAGATTTCAAAAAGGATGACGGCTTTAAGATCTCATCGGAATTGAGTAAAAAATACGGCTTCATCAGGCAGGACTACTGCGGGTGCACATATTCCCGGACCGAAAGGGAAAAGAGCAAGGCAAGCGCCAAGATGAAAAAAAAAGCAAAGACCCCAACGATAGATCAGGGGACGGTCAAGCCGACAGTTAATCCCGCTTGATTTTAATGAATGAGTCTCTCTATAATTAACGGAAGTTTCCGGAGTGGGCGCGTAGCTCAGGGGTAGAGCGCTTGCTCGACACGCAAGAAGTCAGTGGTTCGAAACCACTCGTGCCCACCATTTTCCGAGGCGATAATGTGTTGGAATCCCTGTTTCTCGGTTGCACAGAACATGGATTTCACTCTTTTTGCCAAAATGGCAGATTGAAAATGATTTAAAGTCTTTCGTTTAAAAAAGTGGATAATTTGCACGAAAGCATTTATAATTCTGCGATTGAATATTGAATTGATGATTAAACATAAACTTAATAACAGGAGCAAATATCTCTAGGGATTTTGAAAGAGACCCCCGGAAAGACGCCGGCTTAAGGGTAAACTATAAAATTAAGGCGGCCTCAGTAAAGGTTATCGACGAGACGGGCGCGCAGATTGGCGAAATGAATGTCGTCGAGGCTGTTGAGCTCGCCAACGAACGAGGTCTTGATTTGGTGGAAGTGGGAGCTTCTGAAAAACCTCCCGTATGCCGAATGATGGATTACGGTAAATTCAAGTACCGTAAGAATAAAAAGGCGCACGAGGCGAAGAAGAACCAGAAAACCGTCAAACTGAAAGAGATAAAGATAACGCCGAGAACGAGCGAGCACGATTATCAGTTTAAGCTGAAGCATATTACCCGCTTCATAAAGGAAGACGGAAGCAAGGTAAAGGTTACGGTGTTCTTTCGCGGGCGACAGATTACGCATAAGGAACTTGGCAAGGTAATGCTCGACAAGTTCATTGAGGATACAAAGGAGTTTTCGGTGCTCACGCAGGAAGCGAAAATGGAGGGGAGAGTCATGAACATCGTGCTCGAACCAAAAAAGACTTCCGTAGCGCCAGCAAAGAAGGTAAAGTCCGAAACAGGAAGCGAAGCTGATTCGGATGATGAGTTAGTAACTATGCCACAGGAAGAGGATAAAGGAGAATAGTGTGCCAAAATTAAAGACAAGCAGAGGGGCCGCGAAGAGGTTTTCTCTTACAGGTTCCGGCAAAGTAAAAAGGAAAAAGGCCTACCTGCGACATATACTTACGAACAAGGCGACTAAGGCGAAAAGGAATCTGCGCCAGGGTGCTATTGTCGCGGCTGTTGACCAAGCCCGCGTAAAACGTTTGATTCCGTATTTATAAGGATTAGGGAAAATGCCAAGAGCTACCAACGGACCGGCAACGCGCCGCAGAAGAAAAAAGATATTAAAGCTTGCCAGGGGATACTACAGCGCAAGACGAGCCTCATACAGGAAGGCCCACGAAACCGTCACCAGGGCGCTTAAGTACGCTTTCCGCGACAGGCGTGTAAAGAAGAGGGATTTCCGCAAACTTTGGATCGTCAGGATAAACGCCGCCGTAAGACAGCAAGGCCTTTCCTACAGCCAATTTATTTATGGCCTTAAAAAAGCGGGCGTAGAGTTGGACAGGAAGATGCTTGCCGACCTAGCCGTTCACGAGGAAGCGGTATTCAATGAGCTCGTTGCCAAGGCCAAGGAAAGTCTTAAGCAGGCTGCCTAAGCCGGTTCATGGTTTGATTTTCCGAACCTACACCGGACAGCAGTAGTGATCCCGGAACTAAAACAGCTCAGGGTGAAGCTCGACACCCTCGACAAACCCGCTGACGAAAAAGAGCTTAACGACCTTCGCGTAAAATATCTCGGCAAAAAGGGGGAGGTTACTCTCCTCTCCCAGAAAATGAGGGATCTCTCCAACAGCGAGAAGCCCGAAGCGGGCAAACTCCTAAGCGACATTCGCAACCACCTCGAAACCTTTATTTCGAAAAACGCCCAGAGGATCAAACAGGAAAAGATCCAGCGGGAGATCAAATCAGAATTCTTCGATGTAACCCTCCCAGGAGTGGAAGTCCCTTTCGGCACCAGGCATCCGATAAGCGCCGTGATGGAGGAAATTATCGATATCTTCGTGAGTCTCGGATTCCAGGTGGAAGAGGGGCCGGAGCTTGAAAGCGACTACTACAACTTTGAGGCGCTTAACTTCCCGCCGGAACACCCCGCGCGCGACATGCAGGATACCTTTCACGTTGAAGGTTATGACCTCCTCCTCCGCACACACACATCCCCCGTGCAGATAAGGTCGATGGAAAAATACCCGCCCCCCCTGGCCGTTATCGCGCCGGGTAAGGTTTACAGATGCGACGCGGATGTAACCCATTCACCGATGTTCCACCAGATCGAAGGGTTCGCCATTGACGAAAACATAACCTTCGGCGACCTCAAGGGGACGCTGAACACATTCATACACCGCCTGTACGGTCCCGATACCAAAACCAGGTTCCGCCCCTCGTTTTTCCCGTTCACGGAGCCGTCAGCCGAGATGGACGTTTCATGCGTGATATGCGGGGGGAAAGGATGCCGCGTCTGCAAGCAAACAGGGTGGCTGGAGATCCTCGGGTGCGGGATGATACACCCAAACGTTCTTCGCATGGCGAAGATCGACCCGGAAAAGTGGCCGGGATTCGCCTTTGGAATGGGGCTTGAGCGCGTAGCAATGCTGAAACACGGCATCGCCGATATAAGGCTCCTCTTTGATAACGACATCAGATTTTTGCGGCAGTTCAGGTAGAAAAAGATGCTTACAAGTTATCTCTGGCTTAAAGACTGGATAGACCATAACCTCGCTCCCCAGGAGCTTGCGGACGCCCTCACCTCGCTTGGACTTGAAACTAGGGTTATCGACGACAGGCGGGGAAAGTTCGCCAACATCGTCGTCGGAAAAGTGCTCTCGCGCAAACCGCACCCGGACGCGGATAAACTTAGCGCGACGGAAGTCGACGCGGGAGACGGAAGAAAACTCTCTATCGTATGTGGCGCGCCAAATGTCGCCGAGGGGCAGAGCGTAGCTGTCGCCCTGGTGGGGGCGGTACTCCCCGACGGCCTCAAAATAGAGAAAAGAAAACTTCGCGGAGTGCTCTCCGAAGGGATGATATGCAGTGAACGGGAACTCGCCCTTTCGGATGAATCCGACGGCATACTCGTGCTGGAAGGGGCTCCGAAACCGGGAACCCCAATAAACGAGTTCCTTGAAGTAGAGGATGCCATACTTGAGATAGACCTTACCCCCGATAGAGGCGACTGCCTCAGCCTTCTCGGGGTAGCAAGGGAGATAGCCGCCCTTACGGGAAACAAAATAAAGATCCCTCTCGACGAACTTCCGAAGGGAAAACCGGTCGAGGGCTTGAAGGTCGAGATAAAAAACGAAGCTAACTCCCCCCGCTATACCGCAAGCGGAATAAACGGCGTGAAGGTAGCCCCCTCCCCTCTCAGGATAAGGAGGCGGCTGAATGCCGTCGGCATCAGGCCGATAAACAACATAGTTGACGCTACGAACTACATAATGATGGAGACGGGGCACCCGCTCCACGCCTTCGACAGACGCGATATCGCCAAAGGCTCCATCATCGTGAGGAACGCAAACGAAGGGGAAAAATTCGAGACACTCGACGGGAGAAAACATACCCTGAACGGCAAAGACCTCCTGATAGCCGACGCCGAAAGAGGGATCGCCCTGGCGGGGATCATGGGTGGGCTCAACTCCGAGATAAAGGGAGACACAAGCGATGTGATCCTTGAAGCGGCGTTCTTCAACCCGGTCTCAACAAGGGTAACGTCAAGGCGGCTTGGTCTCTCCACCGATTCCTCCTACCGGTTTGAGAGAGGCGTAAATCCCGATTCCGTCCCATTTGCCAACGCGCGCGCCACGGCAATGATATGCGAACTCGGAGGAGGAAAAGCATCGGGATATACCGATATCTGTGCCGTAAAGAACGAGCCGAGATCGGTGCGTGTGCGGACCGAGAGGATAAACTCCATCCTCGGCGTAGCGCTGAAGGAGAGCGAGATATCCAGCCTCTTCAAAAGGCTCGCTTTCGATTTCGAATCGAAGGGGAGTGAATTCACGGTGAAAATACCACCCTTCCGCCACGACATTTCGGAGGAGGCTGATTTTATCGAGGAGGTCGCCCGGCTCTACGGGTACGACAATATAAAAGCTACCTCGCCCCGCCTCTCACAGCATGACGCGGACGGACACAGCGGATACCGCGACCGAAGGGAACTCAACAGGCTCCTCTCGGCCTCCGGTCTTCACGAGACGATAAACTACTCCTTTATAAACAGCGAGTGGAGAAAGAGCTTTTTCGGCGCGGATGACCCCGGAAAACGGGAACCTATCCTGCTGAAAAATCCGATTAACGCCGACTGGGCCGAACTGCGAACATCGCTTCTTCCCGGCCTTATGAACCGCGCCGCTTTCAATATCCGGCATGGAGAGGAGAACGTATCCATATATGAAACCGGCGCAGTTTTTCATCCTGGGGATAAGGGCGCCGTATCGGAGGAGTTCCTCTGCTCCGGCGTAATGACAGCGGGCTCTGCCGGTACCGAAGAGATATTCGGCACAAATGTTCCGCGGGATTTCTTCAGGCTCAAGGGGATAATAGAGAATGTCATAGGAACCTCCAGGGGAGAACGTCCGGTTTTTAAAAGACCATCAAAACCGAGAGGCTGGCTGTACGATCACAGGCAGCTCGATATCATCTTCGCGGGAAAAACGATAGGGTTCATGGGGCAGGTGCACACCCTCTCCAGTGAACCGTTTGAGATCGATCTTGATATCTGCTGTTTTGAATTTTCTGTCAATGGTCTGCTAGAATTGCCTGTAAAGGAAACTAAGACCAGAAACCTTGCAAGGTTCCCCGGCATAAAGCGGGACATCGCGCTGGTTGTAGATGAGAAAGAAGAGGTCGGCGGTATAGTGGGGACTATCCTCGAAACGGACAGTGACAGGATCAAGTCCTGCAGGCTCTTTGACCTGTATAGAGGCAAGCAGGTAGAGGAAGGGAAAAAATCACTCGCCTTTCGCCTCCTTTTCGTCGACGAATCGGCTACACTTACGGATGAAGCTGGGGATAAAATAGTGCAGGAGATCATGGAAAGACTTAAAGAGAAGCATAACGCCGAACTTAGGGGATAAATGATGAAATCCAAAAAATTCGATGAGCTGAAAAAGAAAGTCGACTGGCTCTGCAAGGAACTTCTTGAATCGAAAAAAGAGAACGGACGGCTTGAAAGGCTTCTACTTGTCGCCGAAGGGAAGATCAAAAAAATGTCGGAGACGGGCGGGAACGGCAACGGTAACGTGCTCGACCTCACCAACCAGCTTGAAAAACTGAAAAACGAAAGAAAGATAATAAAAACCAAAGTCGAGAAAATGGCTTCTAAACTTGAACAGTTCTACGAGGAGTGACATGGCCGAAATAACGATCAAGATACATGGCCGGGACTACAAGATAAACAGTTTCAAGGACGAGGAGTACACCAGGAAACTCGCAACATATTGCGACGAGATGATGAAAAGCGTAGAAAAGGGGGCAGGCTCCACCGATTACCTCAATCTCACCGTGCTGACCATGCTCCAGATGGCGCACAATTATTTTGAAATGGAAAGAAAATCGGAAGACAGCACCGAAACATGGGATCCGGAGTTCGCGAAAGTCATCGCCTCAATAAAGAATACCGAAAAGGAACTCTCCAAACTCGATACAAAAACCGCGAAAGTCAGATAGTCCGGCAAGCCCTGATACCGCACTTTAACTATCCTCCACTATCTGGTTTAATACCACTCCTATGGCTATAAAAGCGGTTAAAGGGGTGAAGGATATCCTCCCCGATTCAATTGGAAAATGGAGAGAGGCCGAAAGGCGGATGCGAGAGATCTTCGCCCGGTTCGGGTTCCGCGAGATAGTTCTCCCAATCTTTGAGAAGAGCGAGGTATTCATAAAGAGCGTCGGCGAAACGACCGACATCGTGCAAAAGGAGATGTACACTTTTGAGGATCGCGGAGGTGATTCGCTTACCCTACGCCCAGAAGGGACCGCTTCCGCAGTCCGCGCATACATAGAACATTCGATGTACCACCCGAAAGGGACGGTTACCCCGCTTTTCTACTTCGGCCCGATGTTCAGAAGGGAGAGGCCGCAGGCGGGACGGTTCCGCCAGTTCTTCCAGGTCGGCGCGGAGCTGTTCGGCCCGGACGAGCCATACTCCGACGCAATGATCATCCAGATGCTTACTCTGATAATCGAATCGGTCGGGATAACGGACCAGACGCTCCTCCTGAACTCACTTGGATGTAGCGACTGCAGGCCCAAATTCAAGAGCGCGCTTGTAGCTTTCCTCAAAGAGAGGAAGGGATCGCTCTGCGAACTCTGCCAGGAAAGGTACGAGGGGAATCCACTACGCGTCCTTGACTGCAAGAACGAAGGGTGCGGAAAAATTGTGGAATCCGCCCCGACTATAAACGAACATCTCTGCCCGGCATGCGTGGAACATTTCGACGGAGTGAAGGAACATCTCGCGGTTCTAAACATCAATTACGAACTCCGTCCCAAAATGGTGCGGGGTCTCGATTACTACAACAGGACGGTTTTTGAAGTTATCGGCAAGGGGCTTGGTGCGCAGAACTCCGTGGCAGGCGGCGGGAGATACGATTCGCTTGTAAAGGATTCCGGCGGGCCGGACATACCCGCCATCGGATTTGCTATCGGTATCGAACGTCTTCTGGAGTCCGCCGGTGACGGTATCGAAACGAAGGAAGCTCCCCCCGACATTTCGTTGATACTCCTTGGCGACCCCGCAAGGAAGGAAGGCTTCAGGCTTGCCGGCGAACTGCGCAAGTCGGGCCTTATCGTCGATTTCCCATACAGGGATTCCGGCATGAAAAACCAGATGAGCAGGGCAAATAAAATGGGGGCAAAATTCGCCATGATCATTGGAGAAGACGAGATATCCAAGGGGATCTGTATTCTTAAAAATCTTTCTTCAGGCGAACAGAGCGAACAGCCGCTTGAGGGCGTGGTGGGTCATTCTTCCTTCCTTATCTGCGGCTGAAAACCGACTTAAAATCCTCATGACTAATGTCATTTCATTTGACCGCACTCTGGTTTATCTTTGACAGATGAATAAGAAGGAACCTGGAAAGACCGAATACCTCGATCACCCTGAGCGAAAGGCGAATCTCGCGCCTTACATCCCTAACGGTGTTGTCTCCATCGACGATTTACTGGAGATGGCAGAGACGCTGAAAAAGGAGGGAGCCAAAAATGTAAAGCTCGGGGGCGAACTGATATTCGTATGGGAAGGGAACCATCTCCCCGCCGGTATCAAGGAGAGGATAAGGTGGGACGCAAACGACTTCAAGGCATCCGCGGTACGACCGGTAAAGACTTGCTCAGCCGAAACATTTTGCCAAAGGTTCCGCCAGCCGGTACTCTCCCTTGCAAAAAAGATAGACGAGAAGTTCAAAGGTATTCATCTACCTGTAAAGGTGGTAATCGGCATAGCCGGGTGCCAGAGGTCGTGCAGTGAGCCGGGGACAAAGGATATCGGAATACGGGGCAATCCGAGGGGATACGAGATAATGGTCGGCGGCTCGGGAGGGATGAATCCGACCATCGCTCAAAGCATCGGCACATACCCTGATGAAAAATCTGTGCTGAAAGTCATTGAGCGTACAATCGAATACATGAAACAGAAGGACAGGAAATCGATAAGGCTTGGAAAGGTGATCGAAAAAGATGGGATGGATGATTACCTTGCCTTTATAAATTCTGCCGGATAGCTAATACCTCACAAACCATCCGCGCCTCGTATTATTGAACCATCTCCCCCTCCCTCTCCTCCATGCTCAAACCGTATCGACCCAAAACGTGCCCAGGCATAATGATAAAATTCTGTTGCAAAACAGATATTCTCAAAAGCATAATTAATCACATACAAAAAAGGGGGATATTCTTATGATTTTTGAAAGAATCCTATTAACGTCTCTGATATGTTTTTGTTTCGCCATGTTCCCGCGTACCTGCAACGCGGATAGTTTCGGCAAGGAGTTGTATGTAGGGATAGCTGTCCCGTTCCAGGGATTCGGCTTTTATGAAGATCCGGAACAAGGTGTGGCAGTTTGGAACCTGACCCCGCTCTCCCTGGAAACCGGATTGAGCAATAACTGGGGTTTCCGTTTTTCCGTATATACGGTCTATTCCACCCCTCAGCCGGAAAAGGTCCGAGAGTTCGAGTTCAATTTTGAATTCTCGCGATACTTGAAATATAAATCGTCTCAACTTGACCTGTCAGGATTATATGTCGGCCCCATGTTTATGGTGCAATACATGGATCAGGACACGGGCGCGACACTCGGCGGGCCGGGGGTCACGGCTGGATACAGAGGCATTTTCTCGGGTGATTACTGGTTCCGCATCGGGAGTTACTTTGCATATCATCAATATCTCTCCGGCCCAAAGGAGAAGCTGCGCGAAATTGTCGGTGACTCCCTCTCCGGCGGACTTTTCATGGGAAACACCTTTTTCGAGATCGGGAGAGTATTTTAACGCTGAGAGGTTGAGCTCTACTTGCCGTCGGGATTGGCGCGCGGATCCATCTCCAGCGCGACCTGGGATGTCCGCACCAGCGGAATATACTCCGCTCTCCTCTCCGGCGGTACCGGTAGCCGCCTCGTAACGCGATAAAGCGAATAGAGTCCCAGCAGAACAAGGAGAAAAGCTATCATGGCGAATAGCGCGCTTGAGCCGAAATTCTGCATGAGTATCCCCGCTACGACCGGACCGATCCCGGCTCCGAACCCGTTTGCAAAGAGCATCGTTCCGGTCGCCCCAAGCACCTCATGCGGCTCAAGGTAATCGGTCACATGCGCGATACTTAACGCATACACGGAAAACACCGGGCCGCCCCAGAAAAAGGCCAGAAAGAAGAGCGCCTTTACCCAAATATGCAAAACGAAATACGACATTACCGTAAAGAAGGCGCCGAAAATACAAATGAAAAATATCAGCTTCCTCCGGTCAAACCTGTCCGACAGCTTCCCTATAGGCCATTGGAACACCCCCCCTCCGATAGCGGTTACACACATGAACATGGCAACCTCCACCGGCGGCATCTTGATGCTGTATGCGAACACCGGCCCCATGCCCCAGAACGCCCCACCTATCAGGCCTGCTACAATGGCCCCGGCTATCCCGAGCGGGACCGACGAAACCATACGGGGAATATCAGGCTTAGGAATACTTATATGCGCCGGTTCGCTAAGCGTTGTCATCGCAATCGGAATGAGGGAGAGGGACAGCAAGATCGAAGCGAGGCCGAAATTCTCGAAATTGCTGATATCGCCGAATGTAATCAGGAACTGCCCGACGGCAATCGAAAGCATCGATATTGAAGTGTAGACGCTCAGCACTTTGCCACGGTAGCTTTTGGGCGATTCAACGTTCAGCCAGCTTTCGATAATGATGTGCCACCCGACTGCGCAGAATCCGGACAGCACCCTTAATACCCCCCATGCGAACGGATTCAGCACCAAAATATAAAGTATTGCGACAATTGAGGCGGAGGTGGCGATTACCGCAAAGGCGCGTATATAGCCGACCCGCCGGATAATTCCGGGCCAGATGAAAACGCCTGATACAAACCCAAGAAAGTAACAGCCCATTATCAGGCCTATCACCTGAATCGAAAAATTCTCTTCACTGGCGCGGATGCCGATAATGGTGCCGAGAAGACCGTTCCCGCTTGCCAATATGCCGGTGACCAGGTAGAGGGAGAAAACCGATCTAATAACCGGATACATTTGTAGATAACCCTGTTGTCATAAATTTGTTTTCGAATAACATTATCTCACGAATCCAACCCGTAAGTATATTTCCATGACGCAAAGCGGAAAAGGATACTACAGAATGCCGTTGGTTAAAAGTCCTGCCCGTCAACCTTTGGAACTGCGCTGTTCCAGGTGCGGCATTTTGGGCAGTAGATAAAGTACTCCCCGTCGTTCCATCCGCAACTGCCGCAAATATAGCGAAGATAGGAATCCCACTCCGCATGAAGTGCCTTTTTAAACCGCTCATAAACGACATAAACTTTTTCTGACTTGTCCGTTTCCGGCAAGAGGCTGATTTCAACAACCCCCCGGGCGAGATTGTAAATAGCGGCTGATTCAAATTCCTTGCTTGCCCTGTTCAATGTGCCGTCGGCCCCGATATGATCGCCGCTCTTTATCTGCGCCATGGCAAGGAATATCAGGAGCCTCTTGGATGCGGGGGTCTCACCCATATTCCCCATCGCCCATCTGTAAAGATCCACTGCGTTTTCCTTCATCCCCTCATTCATGAAAACCGTTTCAAGCTTCCTGAGAAGAGCAATGGAGTGGGTTCGCTTGAATTCCCTGCGCAAAAGCTTTTCGGCGTCGTCCGGCCTGGAGCTTTCGACGGCAATGTTGGCAAGCAATACGGCCGCCGGGAGAAATCCGGGAGATACCCTTCCTGCCATAACCAATTCATCTTCCGCCTTCACGGAATCCCTTTTCCTTAAAAGCTCAAGCGCATGCTTGCAATGTAGGGTGGCAAGAACCTCCTGCCCTTTGGCAGTGGCTTCCTTATTCTTTAATCTTTTAATGGTCTCCTTTTGAAGAACTATCGAGCGCTTCAGGTCGCCCATTGTTTCGGCAAGATCCCG
This sequence comes from Nitrospinota bacterium, assembly GCA_029881495.1. Taxonomy (NCBI): domain Bacteria; kingdom Pseudomonadati; phylum Nitrospinota; species Nitrospinota bacterium. Next base: position 45,853 of record JAOUMJ010000014.1, read on the forward strand.
CATATTCTCCATAATCTCTGTATCGTCTGGATGGAGAACCCGTGCGCGCTCCAGTATCCTGTATGCCGCGTCGGGACGCCGGGCCTTTGCGTAATCCCTGTTCAGCTGGATTATCGCCTCCTTGTCCTTTGGCCTTTGAGCCAGGGCGAGCGAATGGATTTCTACCGCATCCTTGAACTTCCCCTCGTCCCTGAGGATATTCCCTTTCAGCATGAGAGCTTCGAAATTCCCCGGATCTATCGCAAGCGCCTTTTCAACCGATTTCAGCGCTTTGGCGTTTCTGCCCCCCTCCATTTTCTCGATAGCGTCGCGAACCTTCCTTTCGCTCCTCCCTTTCCTGAACAGGCTGTACCGTTCTGACAATAAATCCAGATACTGCCCGATATAGAAAAAGGCATTGAAGATCGCGAAGCTGAGTGCTCCGCTGAAAAAAGCGATAAGGAGCACAACGACAAACGGAAGATTTATGGTTTTGTCGGGAGCATATGCAAATGAAAGGTTGGAAGGATTCAGGTATCCCAGATAAAGGAAAAACGAAAATGCCAGCAATAGCGGCGTTAACAGGCGAAAAGCCATATCATCTCTGCTGAATTACAGTTCTAATTTGAGCCTCTCCTCGTACATAGTCTTGCAGTCAACACATCTTTTCACATACGGCGCCGCCTCAAGGCGCTGAAAGGGGATCTCTTCCTCGCAGTCGATGCAGATGCCGTATTCAGTTTCGTCGTGCGCGATAAGATCAAGCGCCTCTTCTACAAGCTTCAGCTGCTGGCGGTCGACCTCCCCCTTCGAAAGCAATACCTGTCTGCTGTATGTGCGGGTGGCTTCGTCGTTTACATCAGGGACTTCACCCTGGAATTCATCATTGGAGTGTTTGTTAAGTTTGTCAACGCCTTCAATAAGATCGTTCCGCAGGTTTATAAGCCTGTTTTTAAGTGATTCCAATTCCTGTCTTGTCATATTAATTCACCTTCCAAGATTCTATCTCTTCCGCCTCAAGCGTTCCTGCGTCTACCCAAAGATTTTCCAGAGCATAAAATTTGCGCACATCCGACTGGAACACATGGATAATAATATCCTTGCAATCCATCAGTACCCATGTCCCCTGCCCTTTTCCTTCCACATGAAACTGCTTCATTCCGTTGTCGCGCAAAGCCTTTTCAACGCTATCCGAAATGGCATCCACCTGCCGCGACGAAGATCCCTCGCAGATCATGAAAAAATCGGCTATCGAGGATATCCCGCGCAAATCAAGCACCCGGACATCAATTGCCTTCTTGTCTACAACAGCATTGTAACATAATTTCAGCTTTACTTTTTCCCTTGTTGTGAGTTTGCTCATTTACCTGCCTTAATATAAATACCTTTGTCAATAATAAATTGTTCAACATCTTCCGGCACGATATATTTTATTGAGCCCCCTGCTGAAAGGATCTCGCGTATTATCGTCGACGATACGTCCAAAAGGAGAGTTGAGTAAAAAAATATCCTGTATCCCGTTTCCGCAATTAAATACACATCCGCATCGGCGCTATATGCGCCTTCTTCCCTTACAATACCGACTCCAAAGCGCGCCAAGTCTGTTGCCGCTTTATCGACCACTGTTTTAGTATCCCATCCCGGCCTGCCGGTGACAATAAAATTACATAATTGGAAAAGCTCCCCGGCTGACCTCCATGTATGTATCTCAGAAAACGCGTCGGTGCCGATTATGAAATAAAGGTCCCCCCCGGTTCTCTCCCTGAATTCTCTTATGGTGTCAATTGAGTAGCTCGCTTCCGTCCCTCTCCTGTCAATCTCCGTCCTTGAAACCTCGAATAACGGATTCCCCCTGGTCGCGATCTTGAGCATTTCATATCTCTCTTCGGCGGAGGCATGTATCTCCGTCTTATGCGGTGGAACAAGAGAAGGGACGAAAAAAACCTTTTCCAGGCCAAACCTTTGCACAGCCTGTTGCGCGCAGCTTAGATGCCCGATGTGCGGGGGATCAAACATACCCCCGATGAGACCTATCTTCAAACTTATCTCCTGACGTGGCCTTCGCCGACTGCGACGTATTTATATGTAGTCAGTTCCTCAAGCCCCATAGGGCCGCGAACATGAAGTTTTTGGGTGCTTATCCCCATCTCCGCGCCGAGGCCAAACTCCCCTCCATCGTTAAACCGCGTGGAAGCATTTACCATTACAGCTGAAGAATCGACCGCTCGAACGAACTTCTCCCCCCTCTCTTTGGAAGGGGTTACTATCGAATCGGTATGGTGGGAGCCGTACTCTTCGATATGATCCACCGCCTCCTCCATCGAATCTACCATCTTTGCCGAAATGACAAGCGAAAGGTACTCCTCCGTCCAGTCTTTTTCCGTAGCCGGTTTCGCCTTGGCATAAAGCTCGCAAACCCGGCTGTCGCCCCTTATCTCCACCCCTTTCTCCGCAAGCGCATCAAGGAGCTTCGGGAGGTTGGCTCTCCAGGCCGAATGGACTATCAGCTTTTCTGCCGCGTTGCACACGCCGGGCCTCTGTGTTTTTGAATTTATCACTATGTCGCGCGCTGTCTCAAAAGGGGCCCCTTCATCCACGTAAACGGAGCAGACCCCTGCGTCATGCTTCACCACCGGAATAGTGGAATTTTCCGAAACGAATTTGATGAGGCCGGGACCGCCGCGCGGGATTATCACGTCAATATATCTGTTTAGCTTCAGCATACTCAGCACGGCCTCCCTGTCGGTTGTGGCTATGAACTGAATCGCGTCGGATGTGATGCCCGCTTTTGAAAGTGAATCGGAAAGAACCTTCACGATGGCAAGGTTTGAATTGAAAGCTTCGCTCCCGCCGCGCAGTATCACAGCGTTGCCCGATTTTATGCATAGCGCGGAGGCGTCCGCCGTGACATTCGGCCTCGATTCGTAAATTATCCCGAAAACGCCGATAGGTATCCTCACCTTGTGCACCTTGAGACCGTTCGGGCGCACTATTTCATCGTACACCCTCCCGACAGGATCCGGCAGGGCGATAATGTCCCTTATTCCCTTCGCCATCCCTTCGACCCCTTTCGCGTCGAGGCGCAATCGGTCGAGCATCGCGTCGGTCAGGCCGTTCTTTCTCCCTGCTTCAAGGTCCTTTCCGTTCTCCCCCTGGATGAACGATGAGCTTTCAATGATGGCCTTCGCCATGATCTCAAGCGCCCTGTTCTTCTCCTCCGTATCAAGCAGGGCAAGAGCGCGAGCGGCGCTTCGCGCCCTCCTTCCAGTTTCCTCTACCGGTATATCCATTCCTATTTCCTCTTAGCAGCCGTTTCTTCCAGCACTACAAGATCGTTCCTGTGCACCACTTCGTCAAATGTTTTGTAGCCGAGAGTCTCTTCGATATCGGAGCTTTTTTTACCCATGATCTGCCTCATTTCAAAAGCGTGATAATTGACTATCCCGCGGGCGATCTCTTTGCCGCCATCCGCCTTGATAATAACCGATTCGCCAGATTCGAATTTTCCATCCACCCCAACCACGCCGGATGGCAACAGCGATTTACCCTTGTTCACTATCGCCTCCCGCGCCCCTGCGTCCACTGTGAGCGTTCCTTTCGGCTTCAGGACGTGTCCTATCCAATGCTTGCGGTTCGCGATCTTCTCCTCCTTCGGATAAAAGAAAGTTCCCCCTTCCCCTTTGAAAAGAGCCTTCTCAATCGACTCCTCCACTTTCCCGCCGATTATCCATGTCGGCACGCCGTAGGCCGAAGCCTTCTCCGCGGCTATTACTTTAGCCTTCATGCCCCCCGCCCCGGTGGCGGTACCGCTTTCCCCGGCGAGGTTTCTTATATGGTCGTTTATGACCGGGACCGAATCGATTTTTTTAGCTCCGCTATTCTTTATCGGATCCGAATCGTACAGACCGTCAACATCAGAAAGTATAAGCAACAGGTCGGCATCGACAACGGAGGTCATCATCGCTGACAGGGTATCGTTATCTCCAAATTTTATCTCGTGCACGGCGGCAGAATCGTTCTCGTTAATGATAGGGATGACTCCCAGGTCCAGGAGGGCGGAAACGGCGTTCCTCGCGTTCAAGAACCGTCGTCTGTTCGAGATATCGTCGTGTGTCAGCAGTATCTGCCCGATCCTCCTCCCATGTTCGGCGAATGCTTTTTCGTACATGTTCATAAGGGCAACCTGCCCGACCGCGGAGGACGCCTGCTTTACCGGTATCGAAAGATGCTCCTGCGAAAGCCCCAGCGCGCGAGATCCGGCCATTACCGCGCCGGATGTAACGACTATTACCTGAAACCGGTCATTCTCCTCAAGGCGGCAAATGTCTCTCACCAAGCGTCTCATCGTCTCCACGTTTACCCCAGTTCCGTCGCTGGACGCAAGAACCCCGCTCCCGATCTTGACGATTACACGTTTTACCTTCTTGAGTATCCCAAGCCTGTTCTCTATGCTCATAACAGCTTAAAGTACCAAATACATGGAGCCTATAACAAGTCGATCGGATACGCGCCGATATACCTACCTTCAAATAAAATATATACTGGTGGCGAAATGAAAATTTTTGTCGAATTATTGTCGATACTGTTCGCTTCGCTGGCGGCGGTTTTCGTCCTGGGGAGGTGGTTCGAAAACTTCAACATGTTCGCCCCGGACAGGGAACATTCCATCTCCCCCGAGGAGTTCTCGCTTGCTCCGTCCGAGTCCTACGTCCCTTCCGGCAAAAAAGGGGAAAAAATACACTGCTGGTTCTTCAACGCGGGGGGAACAAAAACCATCCTCTATGTGCATGGCAACGCCGGCAACGTTTCGGACAGGATACCTGTCATTGCCGGCTACATCAAAAATGGATTTAACGTCTTCATCTTCGATTACCGTGGATACGGAAAAAGTGAAGGTCGGGCCACCAAATCGAATTTCCTGGAAGATGCCTTCACCGCGTACGCCCATCTCACAGGGGAGATCGGTATTCCGGCGGAGCAGATAATCATACTCGGTCAATCACTCGGAGGGATACCGGCTACCAGGCTTGCCACGCAGCGTAAAAACCGCGGGTTGGTATTGGAAGGGGCGTTTTATTCAGTCAGGGAGGTCGCTCGCGATATCTCCGACAGGTTCCCTATATGGATACTCGCATCACCCGATCTGGATAACGGAAGGGAGCTTAAAAAGCTTACCGTTCCGCTCCTGGTACTCCACGGCGAGCTTGACGGGACGATACCCTTCCGCCATTCGGCCCTGGTATTCGGCGCGGCGCCGGAAAACTCAGGGAAAAAGCAGAAAAGACTGGTGACATTCGAAAGCGGCGGCCACACCGACCTTTTCGCGATAGATCCCGAAAAGTATTACGGCTCCATCAACTCTTTCGCGGAATAAAAAGAACTTTCGCCTCTGACGTACAAGCCAGCGCTACTCCTTGCCGGCGATCATGTCTACTGCCTTGTTCAGCTGGCGCGAATTTCCGGCCAGATGCAGGACATCTCCCGTTTTCAGCTCGAAATCGGGCTGTGGGCTGGCGATGGTTGTTCCCTGTCTTTCAACGGCGATAACCATCGCGCCCGATTTTTCATGCAGGCTTATCTCCTTAAGCGTCTTGCCGGATGAGGCGCATTGAGACGGCAACCTGTATGTGACGATCGTGAATTTTTCAGTGATGGCCGTGTAGTCGGGAGACTCAGGCTTTTCCTTTACCGACCTGAGCATCATGTAGGCGGAACTCCTGACACTCTCCACCTGTTGCCCAACGACCTCATTGGTAACGCCGAAAACATGCAGAACATGGGCAAGTATCTCAATACTCGTTTCGAACTCTTCCGTTATCACCTCATCGGCCCCAAGCCTCAAAAGTGGCTCGATCTCCGTAACGTACTTCATCCTAGCAACGATGTGGAGCGCATGATTCATCTGCCTTGCGAGAGGAACAACCCTCCTCTCCATCGCCGGGTCGGAGATCGCCACTACAAGCACTCTTGCCGTCTCTATCCCGGCATGCGAAAGCACCCGCTCCCTGGTGGCGTCTCCATAGTGAATTGGCTCTCCAAGAGCGGCAAATTTCCGCACGGTCGCCGGATTCATCTCTAGGATGTTGTATGAAATGCCGGTCGCCTTTAAAACACGCGCCAGGTTCTGTCCGTTCAGTCCGAACCCGATTATGACCACATGCCCCTTTATCTTTTCATAAACTCCGAATGGACTTGCGTCAGCTTCATCCTTCTTGCCGCTTTTGGATCGATGATCTATCCATATATCCCTCAGCTTCTCGCCAAGTTTCATCATGAAGGGGGTGCTCCCCATCGTTAGAACAGCCGCCGCCAGGAACGGCTGATAAATGTCGCCGAGGTCCAGACCTATCCTTTTTCCGAACTGCAGAAGAATGAAGGAGAACTCCCCTATCTGGGAAAGGGAGAGGCCTGTGACAATCCCGAACCTGAACGGGTACTTGAATATTACGGAAGGGAGCGCGGCGGCAGGAAATTTCACAAGCACAACGCAGATGGATAAAATCAGAACGAGACCGATATTATCAATCGCGTAATGCAGGTCTAGAAGCATCCCTATGGAAACGAAGAAGAGCGAGTTAAGACTGTCGCGGAATGGAAGTATATCCGCAACAACCTGATGGCTGTATTCCGAATCGGAGATCATCATCCCGGCGAGGAACGCCCCGAGAGCAAGAGAGAGTCCAACCAGGTGGCTTAAATGCGCCGTGCCGAGACTTAGTATCAATACAACTATGACGAACAGTTCCCGGTTTCTCGTTTTTACTGTCTCATGCAACACCCATGGAACCACCCATTTGGTGCCGACTACCACGGCGAAAATAAGGAGAAGACCGGTACCCCCCATTTTTATAAATTCCGAAACGTCCGCCTTCCCGCCGACGAGCATCGGGGTTATAAGCATCATCGGTATTACCGCCATATCCTGAAACACCAGGAGACTTGTTATATCCGCCCCCTGTTTTGTGTGTACCTCCCCCTTATCCATGAGGAGCTTCAGCACAACCGCCGTGCTGGAAAGGGATACAAGCATCCCGGTAAAGACAGCCAGTTCAAACTGCCCGAACACAAGGTACATCCCTACCGTAACGATACCTATTGTTACCAGCACCTGTATTGATCCGCCGATAAAAACCATTTTCCCCATCTGGATTATCTTGGTCATGGAAAATTCAAGGCCGACGGTAAACAGGAGGAGCGCAACACCGATCTCGGCAAGCACCTCGATAACCTCCCTGTCCTGTACGAGTGAAAAACCGCTCGGGCCCAGAAGACCGCCTGTAACAAGGAAACCTACAATGGAAGGTATCCTTATTTTTCCGAAAAGGAACACTACAAGCGCAGAACCGGCGAAAATTATCAGAATGTCCTGTAAATAACTGCCAATCATTTATTGAATCTCACAAAGGGGTGATTTTATATCTTGCACAATTATAGCCGTTTCAACGACGGCGTGCCGGGGCCAAACTTCAGCGGCGTCATTCCGCTCTCCCTGATGACCGTCTCGACCCCCTTTCTATTGGAAGGGTGGCAAAAAACGGCGAAACATCCCCCACCCCCCGCGCCGCATATTTTCGGGTGGCTCCCTCCCTTTCGGAGTGTATGAAATACCTTTCCAAGCCTTTGCGGAATTACGGACGGCCCGAACTTCTCCCTTATCCGGTTCTCCCTGTCCATCAGCGATCCGACCTCTTCCCAATCCCTTTCCGAGAGCGCTCCTTCCATTTCCAGCGAATTCGCCGCTATCTCGCGAAATATTTTCCTTGCCTTGAAATCCCCCTCTACCCCTCTTTTAAACATTACCCAGTTGGCCTTACCCGAAACGCGGGACTCCCCCGAATAGGCCAGAACCAGCCTGCTGCAAAGCTCGCGCGAATCGACGTCAAGTTTCCTGTATGCCATCCCGCTCCCATCCATTACGACCCCGCTTACCCCCCCCTGCAAGGCGGCGATATAATCCTGCGTCCCGGTCGGGATCCCGAGATGGCGGGCTTCGAGGTTTTTGGCCATCTCCAATATCTGCAGTTTGTCCATCCTGCGGCCTGATATTTCGCAGAAGGTTCTGATAACCGCGATCAGGAGCGACGACGATCCCCCAAGCCCGGCCCCTGCGGGCGACATGCAATCCACGGCAAGCTCCCACCCGCCGGTAATTTCAGGGAAGCATTCATACCCCCTGTGGAAAAGTGTCTTCGCTTTTTCGTCGACTCCCCTCTCCAGATGAAAAACCTTCCCCATGTGCCGGGCATTTACCGTCACTGCTCTGGAGCCAGGGATCTTCCTCGCCTCGACTGTCGCGTACAAATTGATGCCGATGTTTATGCAGACAGCCGGCGCGAAAAGCGCCGATAAGGGCCATATATCCAGTGTCCCTCCGGCCAGATCTATGCGCGTCGGCGTCCTTGCTGTTATCATTTCCTCTATTATTGATAAGAATCCGCTTTCAGTCTATAGTTGTTACATGACAAATAAAATGCAACTTGACAGTTTAAAAGGCGCTCATATTCTAATTGTCGACGACCAGCAGGCAATCGCGCAAAAGCATCAAAAATTTCTGGCCGAATATGGGTGTGATTCGGACATTGCCGAGGACGGCAATACCGCTCTGGAGATGGTCAAGGGAAAATCTTACGACCTGATTATCGCCGACATAAATATTTCAGGGCTTGGCGGGATTGAATTGATCGGGAAACTGCGCAAAATAGACAAAATGCTCTATGTGATAATTATCACCGGAATGATGGAAACGGACTTGACCATCAAGGCTATCAAATTCGGGGTTGTCGATTATCTCATCAAGCCGGTTCAGCAGGTCGATCTGGCGGACTCTGTAAAAAAGGCGCTCGAAAGAGGAAGGAGAGCCCCTGCCCCCGAGAAAACCATCGGAAGCGAAGAGATAGGATTCACCGAAAGCGCCTTCTATTCGGCCTCGCTTTTCATAGACGCAATAGAGTCGAAAACAAAATATTTCAATAACTGGTCCGAGGCGGTCGCCGACCTATGCATGAAACTAGGCAAGGCGCTCAAGATGCAGGAAAACGATCTATGGAACCTCCGCTCCGCCGCGATCCTGCACGATATAGGAAACTACGATTTTGAGCACGGCCTGATAGAGAAAAAAACTCTCTCCAACGAGGAGAAAGAGATGCTTAAAAACCACACCCAAACATCCGCCAGCATCTCAACCAGCCTGAACGCCAGCGAGGAAGTAGCTGAAATTATCCGGCACCACCACGAGCGGTTTGACGGTCTCGGTTATCCCGACGGCCTGAAGGGGGATAGCATACCGCTTGGGTCGCGCATCCTTACTATCATCGATGCCTATGTGGCAATGCGCTCCGAACGACCATACCGGGCTAGCCTCGACAAGGAAACCGCCATTTCAGAACTCCGCAAACACTCCGGAGAGCAGTTTGATCCGGTGATCATCAAGAAATTCATAAAAATCCTGGAACGCGAAGGAGATGCCTGAAAAGTTCTCAACTAGCGCGGCCAGATACGCCTCTCTTGACCTCGGTTCCAACACGATACGCCTTCTTGTCTCTGAATCCACCGCCAACGGTTTCCATACAGTATTGTCCTCCCAGATCATCACAAGGCTTGGAGAGGGGATGCACCGCACCGGAACCCTTTCGCCCGTCGCGATGGAACGCACCATCAAAGGGATCGAATCCCTCCTGGCGGAGGCTGAAAGACTAAAACCGTTCCGTATCGCCGCGGTCGCGACCCACGCGGTGAGAAGCGCAAAGAACAGGGAAGAATTCGAAAACCTTTTCCGCAACCGCACGGGATTTCCCCTGTCGGTCATAGAATGGGAGAGCGAAGCGGGGCTCGCTCTAAAAGGGGTTGAATCCGCCATAAATAAAAGCGGACCGATACTCCTTTTCGACATCGGCGGCGGAAGCACGGAATTCATATACCGCGACGCCGGAGGGGGGATAAGGTCGGTCGGCACGAACATCGGGGTCGTAAGGCTTACCGAAAGCTATATCAGGCACGCCCCTCTGGAGATGAGTGAATATAAGACTCTTGAATCGGAGTTGAAAAATGAGATCCGCGGGGTAAAGGAGAAACTCGATATCAAGGACGCATTCACCCTCGTAGGTACAGCGGGAACCGTCACCTCCATAGCCGCGCTCCACCTCGGGATGGAAGAGTACGACCCGGACCGCATTACCAATACCATCCTGCGTGACATGGATATAAGAAAGGTGCTCGAAGAGATAGGAAAAATGTCCCTTGAGGAGCGCGGGAAATTGAATCCCCTGAAGAGCGGGAGGGAGGATCTCGTGATCCCCGGAATCTGTATAATACTCTGCATAATGGATATCTTCGGCATCGACAAATTGACTGTGTGCGATTCCGGGCTGAGGGAAGGGGCTCTCCTTTCGCTGAAGGATTCAACACTGCCGGGGTACGACATATGAGAATACTTTCGCTTCTCGTTCTCTCCCTCTTTCTCCCTGCTTTCGGCGATAGCCACTACTCGCATGTAGTCGAGGGGAACAAGGAATACGAAAAGGGTGATTACTCGAAAGCGGCGGAGGAGTATACCGAGGCGCTGAGATCGCGAAGCTCCGATGCCGCGAAATTCAATCTCGGCAACTCCCTTTACAAGGCCGGGGAACATGAAAAAGCGGCAAGTCTTTATTCGCAGGTTTCGAAATCCCCAGACAAATCTATCTCGGACAAGGCCCTCCTTAACTTCGGGCATTCAAGCTACTGGGCCGGAACCGCCAATATGAACGGCGGCGACCTTGAAAAGGCCGAGGTGAACCTCAAAAACGCCGCGGCAAGCTACAGGAAATCGCTCCTTGAAAATCCTGCCGATCTCACCGTCAAGAAATACCTTGAGCACACACTGGCGAAACTCAAGGAGCTTGAAAAGATGAAACAGGAAAATCAGGATAAAGAGAAACAGGATAAGGATAAAAAGAACGACGACAAGAACAAGGATGGAGAGGAAAAGGAGAAGAGCGAAAACCCGGAGGAAGAAAAGAGCGAGGAGCAGAAAAGCGAAGGGGAAGAGCAGAAAAAACAAAATAATCCTGATGAAGAAAAAGCGGACGCAAAACCTGAAAACGCCGATGAAGAGAAAAAAGAGGGTGAACTAAAGCCGGAAGAGATGGAGAGGATACTGAACGCCCTTGAACAGGACGAGAAGAAGGTGCAGACCGAAGTGAGACGAAAAAACATTGAAGAGAGATCGCTGGAAAAAGATTGGTGAAAAATCTACAAGCTCGACTGGCAATAATCGGAGGTAGCCGCGCCTACGACCTCCTCTCGAAGAGCTCTTTCGGCGAAAGGAGCGCAAGCATAACCCCCGATACACCTTTCGGAAAAAGCGCCCCCATTCATTTCTTCAGCGGCGTCGGATTCACATACGCATTCCTTTCGCGTCACGGCGAAAAATCCTACGAAGTCACCGCCCCGGATGTGAACTACCGCGCGAATATCTGGGCGCTAAAGGAACTGGGAGTGGAGAGGATAGTTTCATGGTCGCAGCCTGGCGGGATAAACAGCGAGATGAAACCTGGGGATTTTGTCATCACAAGCGACATCATCGACCACACAAAAACCCGTGACTCGACATTCTACGCAAGGACCGGCCTCGGATTCATAAGGATGGGTGAGCCGTTCTGCAGTGAGACAGCCGGCACGCTTCGGGCGGCTGTCGCGGCAACCGGCAATTCGTTTCATGACTCGGGGATCTACTGCTGTACTGAGGGACCAAGGCTTGAGACCCCGGCTGAAATACGGATGTTCAAATCGTGGGGAGCCGACCTCGTCGGAATGACCCTGGCGACCGAGGCGTTTTTGGCAAGGGAACTGGAGATCTGCTACGCCTCCATATGCATGATAAGCAACTTCGCCGAAGGGGTTACGCCAAGGAAATTCAAGGAAGGCGTCCTTTTTGAGGGGATGCTGAACGAGGCGGAAACAGAAAAGGTAGAACGCTCCATATCCCTTTTCCCTCAGATAATGGAAAACGCCCTTCAAAGGCTTACCCGGCTGAAACGGGGGTGCAAATGCGGCCTCTCCATGGAACGCTACCGCCGTTCGGGAAAGCTCTCCGGCGACCTCCTTTCGCACATCAGGGAATCTGTAAAAAAGAGTATCTGAGCCATCCCCCCTTCAGGAGTGGACCAGGGAATCCAAAAAACTCCCCTGATCTGATAAAATCGACCAAATCCCGGAAAATCGTCCGTCTAATTATAAATAAGGAAAAGATGATGATTTTTAACGATTTTTTAAGCATAAACGACACTCAGAGCGCTGTTTCAGCTAGAATAATCTCTTTTTACATTGGTGAAGATGCAGAAAGACGATTTGGAAGGCTCAGTGGAACAGGATATCGACCTGGTATCGAAAATATCGGACGGGGACGGGAAATCGTGGGAGCGATTCGTCCATTCCTATTCGGGTTGGGTGCTCTACAGGGCGAGAAAATGGTGCGAAAGCCACTGCCCCGTATCAATGGCGGAAGCCGGATGCGGCCTCCTCTCCATACACCGGAAGATGGAAGGCCACCCGTCCGCCTATCGACGGGAGGAGTGTGACGAAGGTATGGATATCTATATCTGGATCTTTCAACAGCTTCAAAAGAGGGTCTCCCGGTATTCGGGGCGGAACAAAAGCCGTCTCTCCACCTTCGTTTGGCAAATACTCAACTCAAGGGAATTGTATATCGATTGGCTTAGGTGGAGATATGGCAGAGTTATATAGTCAAACCGCCTACGCGAGGCTCCCTTCGGAGATAAAAAAACTTTCGAAGGACGCGCAAACCGCCTGCATATCGCTACGGCTAAGGAAAACCGAAGAGCAGATCGCCAGGGAGACCGGAATTGATACCGAGCGCGTGACCGAACTGGCGGACGAGGTGAGGCGCACCCTTATCCTGAACGGCAAATACGACCTTATATCGGATCCTGTTTTCATTCCGCTCGACTCCGCAGAAGTGGAACCGTCGTCGAATGAGGGGGCCGGGCCTGAGGAAAAAATCGTACTTGGAAAATTCCTGAAAAAACTTGAAGAGTCGTTGCAGACTCTTCCCGTCGCGGAAAAGCAGCTGCTCCATCTCTTTTTCCAGCAGAGGATGAGCGCCCAGGAGATCGCAGGGTTCATGGGGAAACTTGGAAACGTCCGCGGAAAAAGCGAGGCGGAGGTCTTCGGCGACATCGAAAAAGCTGTCAGGAAACTGCTGTCATCTATCGAGGAATCTACCCCCTTGGGGCGCGGCACGCTGACCGTCAAGGGATTAAAAGAAATACTTCACGAAACGGGGGTGGAAGCATGAACCATCTCACCACCACCGAGATACTGCAGATCGTGGCAGGCGGAAAAGACGATTCTGGCCACCTCAAATCATGCAGTGTCTGCACCGCAAAAGCTGTAGGGATGGCGGAATTTCTTTCGGCGGCGAAGTATGCAAAACCTTTTGAAGGCGCAAGAGGGGCAAACTGTCTTTCCATCGAGGAGATCGCCGAAGCGATGGATAGTTCAGGCGGTGAACCTTCACGCATGGAACATGTAAGAGAGTGCCCGCACTGTTTCCAGAATGCGGCATACTATTTCACCGAATCCAACAGGATGGAAAAAGCGAGGGACAGGATCGCGCCGCGCCGTTTCGTGGACGCCGCGCTCGAAATAATCCCCCCGAAAGAAAACTCTGAAAACATATTGTCGTGGCTGAAACGCTGGGTGCTGATCCCCCTCCCGGCGTACGCCGCGGCAGTTTTATTGATCTCGTTCATGCTCTACACTCCGGAGATGTCGCTTGTCCCCGGCTCCGGCGGAAAAGATTTCGTCATTTACAAAAAGACCAGCAATGAAATGCCTTATTTTTATTTTGGCGCCAAAGGGGAGAGAATCGGCTCTGCCGACGCCGAGATGATCACTTTCCTCGCCGGGGAAAACGTCCGGTTTAAATGGAAAGAAGTGGAAGGTGTTTCGGAATACTTTTTCGTTCTGCAGGATACGACCGATGTGGCACCGCGCACAGTGTATCAGCAGTCAACCATGAAGACCGATTTGGACGTTAAGCGCGGATACCTGAAAGCCGGCAGAAGCTACCGCTGGATTACGGCCGGCGGCCTCCCGCCCGACAGCTACTTCGTCGGCGAAGCATCCTTCTCAGTGAAGTAAGCCTCCACGTAAAGAGTTTCAGGCATTCAAACATAACCCTGCAACTTTGAATCGCCCTTTCGACTGCCGAAAAGGCCTTGTTGATTGTTCTATTGAATACTAGAGTTCTTAAGCACTCTAATCCACGTGGACTTTTTTTCTGCCGGAGAGGAGCGCTTTCATATCAGCGGCGGGGATCGGCTTGCTGAGGTAGTATCCCTGGATCATGTCGCATCCCGCTTCACGCAAAAGCTCATACTGTTCCTTCGTCTCCACCCCTTCGGCAACGACTTTCAGGTTCAGGCTGTGACCCATGGAGATGATAGCCATTATTATCTTCGCCTCGTCTTTGCTCCTTGCGATATCATCCACGAACACCTTGTCGATCTTCAGAGTATCGACGGGGAATTTTTTCAGGTAGGCAAATGACGAATAGCCGGTCCCGAAATCGTCTATCGAAATACTTATCCCCATATCCTTCAATTTCGCCAGGATAGATATCGCGCTGTCGACGTCATGCATAACCATGCTCTCCGTGATCTCAAGTTCCAGTCTTTCCGGGGGGAATTCCGTTTCGTTCAATATCTCCTTTATCTTCTGCGCAATGTTCGGCCCCCTGAACTGTCTGGCTGAAAGGTTCGACGCCATCATTATCGGCCCCAACCCGGAATCGATCCACGATTTACCAGTAACGCAGGATGACCTCAATACATCGTCGCCAATCCTGACTATAAGGCCGGTATCTTCGGCAACTTGCATAAAGGATACCGGATACATCACCCCGACTGTCGGATGGTTCCATCTGACAAGCGATTCGACCCCCGATATTTTCCCGCTTTTTATATCGAGCTTCGGCTGGTAATGCACCATCAACTGATTTTCATCAAGTGCTATGCGAAGGTCTTTTTCAATATTCATTTTGTGGATGGCCAACTCGTTCATCTCTGAAGCGAAAAACTGGTATCTGTTCTTCCCCTCGCTTTTCGCGCGGGCCATCGCGATATCACTGTTCTGCAACAGATCCTCCGCCCGCTCGCCATCGGCTGGAAAAAGCGTGATGCCGAGGCTCGCCGTCATGTGCACTTTATCGGCACCGATAGAGAAAGGTTTTTCGAAAACCTCTATCAATTTCCTGGCAACGTTTGCCGCGTGCCCCAGGTTGTGAACGTCTTCAAGGATCAACGCGAACTCATCACCGCCAAACCGTGAAACGGTGTCAACCCCTCGCAGTCTTTCCGAAATCCGCTTTCCGGCTTCCTGCAAAAGAATATCGCCAGCGGCGTGCCCCATGCTTTCGTTTATTTTCCGGAAATTATCTATCCCCACAATGACAAGCGCAAATGAAGCATCGTTCTCCTTGCCAAAAGCGATGGACTGGGCCAATCGATCCATCAGAAGGGTTCTATTTGGCAATCCGGTAAGGGCGTCATAGTTCGTTCTGTACTTCAGCTCCTGCTGGCTTTTTTTCACTTCCGACATATCATGGAAAACGGCGATATACTTTTCGACATTGCCGAAGTCATCATTAACGGCAGTAATTGACAGCAGCTCGGGGTATGCTTCACCGTTTTTCCGGCGGTTCCAAATCTCCCCGCTCCATGAGCCTGTGGTTATGAGATCTTTCCACATTATCTCGTAAAATTTTCTTGGATGCCTGTCCGAACGCAAAATGTTGGGCTTTTTCCCGATGACCTCCTCTTTGGGGAAACCGGTTATCCTTGTGAACGAGGGGTTCACCGTAAGGATGCTCGCGTTCGCATCGGTGATCATCACCCCCTCCAGCGCTTTTTCGAAAACCTTGTCCGCGAGTTTGAACTGATCCTCCGACGCCTTCTGCGATGTAATGTCATGAACAATGCCTATCAACCTTTCAGGCTTTCCGCCATCATCGCAATATATCTGCCCCTGTGCGAAAACCGTCGCCACATTTCCATCGAGACGCGCGAGGCGATGCACGAGCTTGTATTGCCCACCCCCCTTGATCGCGTTGTCGATGGCATCCTGCACCTTTTGCCTGTCGTCTGGATAGATGGATTCCATAAAAAGCCTGTAGGTGGCCTTAACCTCTTTTGCGGTATATCCGAAAATTACATACGCTTCATCCGACCATGCAACATCCCCCGATGATATCTCCAACTCCCAGCTCCCCACATGGGCGATTGACTGCGCCTTTACAAGTATCTCTTCGCTCTTTTTAAGCGCCTCCTCGGCTTTTTTCCTTGATGTGATGTCTAAGCAGTAAACGTATGTGAAATCCTTATTCTCAACCGGAGTAAACGTAAGCGAAAAATACTTGTCTTTTGCAGATATCTCCAATTCGCGCGCCTCTCCTGTTCGCTTTGCGTCCAGAACCGATTCATCCCACCTGTCGGGGATCCTGCCGCCAATGCCGATACCAACCGAATCTAGAAAAGGTTTTGCCGACTTATTGGCAAAATCTATCACACCCCCGGAATTCACGCGGAAGACTGGATTTGGATTCTCGTATGGAAACCTGGCTAGAAGGTTCAGCTCATCCGCGCTCAATTTACCGCTGTTCATATTTCCATTTTACCTTTTACTTTTGCAAATGGTCGGCTTCCAATGATATTTGAATTTTCAAGTTACTTCCCCGCAACAGGTAAATATCGCCATGCATCGGTTTTCAGTTATATATTTTACTAGTCAAAACGGGATTTCTGAAATCGCTTTGATTCGTTTCACTCTTTTGACGGGACACCGGAACGCAAACTGTAACAGGAGGGGAGTGAAAACCGGCGAATCCCCGCGATCCCAATCTAAAAACCTACGTCGATCGCGTGGATCATCCTTTTGGCTTCCTTGAAATCAGGATTCATTTTCAGCGCGTGCTCGAATATCTTTCTCGCCTCTTTTATCTGCTTGTCTTCAAGGAGCGCGCGCCCGAGATTGTAGTAGATATTTTCATCTTCAGGATCTACCTCGATAGCTTTCTGGTATTGTCGAATCGCTTTTTTATAATCGTTCTGCCTTCTGTATATTATCCCCAGGCTGTTATATATGTTAGTCGTGTCCGGGCTGATCTTCAGCACCTCCTTGAACGCGTCCTCGGCCTCCTTGTCCATATTCCTTTCGAGAAATATCTCGCCTGCTTTTTCGAAATATTTTTCGGCCTGTTCCGGTTGACCCTTTTTCAAATATACATCTCCCATTTTTCTATACGCGCGCGCGTGGGAGTTGTCTATCATTACGGCTTTTCTGAAAGCAACGATGGCTTCATCATACTTGCTCTGGGCAGTCTTTATGTATCCGATGTTGTAATAGACTTCAGCCGACTCGTTTACAGATATTATTTCGTTCAGCACCTTTAAGGCCTCATCCAATTCTCCGGTTTCAAACAGCTTCATCGCCTTCTGAAAAAGGTCCTCCACCTGCTCGGCTTTGGGGTCGCTTTTCGACCCTTCAATTATCTGGGTTAATTTTTTGTCCAGCTGTTTATCATTTATAGGCTCTACGAAAACTCCGGAGACCCCGTATTTTCCCGCTTCTATGACCATCTGTCTGCTGACCGCGGGGACGGCGAGAAAAAACGGTATGCGGTAAAGCTCTTCATCGGCGGAAATAACCTTTAACAGCGCCAGGCCGTTCATGTTCGGCATATCCCATCCGGAAATGATGATGTCAACGGCACGGCGCTTCAGGATGTTGAATGCGGCCGCGCCATCACCGGTGTGTTCAAAATTTTTGTATCCAAGAAGTTTAAGCTGCTGGATCAGCTGTGCCCTTTTTTTGGTAAACGGCTCTACTATAAGGATAAGCAGCTTATCCTTCTCTTTTTTCGCTCCCTTGATCATTCCATTATCCCGTGTTTATGACATTTATTCCGTTCACGAAATTATACACTACAAATCAAGCCTCGCCTTGCCGCTCTTCTTATGTTCCGACCTGCTAATTTTTTCAGCCATATCCACGCCCCGTTCGATTTCACTTTTCATCATTGGGTCATTTTGCGAGTCGGGAACAGTTATATGCATGGAAAATTTCCTGCCGATAGTTTGTGTGGTCGTTTTCATTTCGTTTATCTCCCTGTATGCTTCCCGCGGTTTCAACCTCCTGTAGGTGTATTCGCCCCACGAGTCCAGAAGCACCAGATCTACCCTTTTCATCTCCCCTTCTATCTTCCCATACCCGAAATTCGGCACCACGAATACCTTTATGTGATATTTGTCGGCGATGTAATCCTTTCGCTCAGGTTCCGGCTGTGCATCTGATACAAAAAACCGGTACATCCCGGCAAGTATCTGACTGACATCCGCAAAGCTGTACAGAGGAACCTTTCCGAAAAAATTCAGCCTGGTATCCGGATTCCAAATGCCGTTAATGGCCATCCATGCCAGCATGCCTATCAGCGACCCAAACTGCGCTATCGGCTTTGAGATATTCTTGTAGGTCGACTCCACGGCGTTCAGCATTTGAAAATTGTATAACGACCAGACCCTTTCCCCTGATGAACCGGTTTCCGCAACCAGTGTAATATGAGACGGCGGCGTTGACGGTTTTGCCCCCGGATACATGAAGGAGATCTTTCCGGGACGCTTTTCGAAATAGGTGAACAGTTTTCTCCCGAGAACCGCCATATCCGTTTTGGAAATATTTACCGCTTCACTGCTATGCTCCTTGAGCCAGTTTGCCAGTCGGATATATGTATCCAAAAAGTACCGGTTGACCGCTCCTAGCGCCTGATACGATCTGTCAACCGCAAGGCCGAAATCTTCGCTCATAGCTTTAGATACGGCAGACGACCACTTCCATTCCGCAAGAAGTTCCGTGATAATCCGCTCCCTCCCGGTCTTTGGGATTACGTCCCCCTTAAAAAAGAGGTCTGCCTTTTCGGGCGTGAATCCCAACTTCAGCAAAAATGCGCCGCACATAAGCTGTACCTCTTTTTTCATCCCGTTTTTCTGGTAATAGCGCACTACCCTTTCAAACATCATCCTGTAGGGATCTATATCACCAGTCGATTCCCCCGATTTCAAAATCTCCTTTTTCAGCTCATCGCAGAGAAGGCCTTTTTCCGGCTCCAGCAGATAGCACTCGAGAAGTCCCATCTTCAGCACCGACTTGAAAGGCGAACCTATTGCCTTGTTCATTTGCCATAAGGCTCCCCCGAAAAACTCCTGCGGTTCCGCCTTCAATATATAACCGAGATCCACATAGTTTTCCGCCTCTCTCCCCAGATGAACCATTACTCTGTCGACAAATTCCGAATATTTTTCCTCCAGAAGCCCCGGAGGCACAATCCACCAAAGAGGCCTCTTCCCGGCGATAAATATCGCGGTTCGATAGAACTCGTCCTTGAAGAGCCTCCCCAACGCAGTCCCCACATTTTCCCGGTCCGTTTCTCCAAAGCGGTTTTCGCGAAACTCAACAAGATCGGAAATAAAGAAATGAACTTCCAGACCGTGTTCCCTCATCGCCCAATCTTCGATTGACGAAAGTTTTTTCTGAAAACTTTCCAGACAGCTCTCGGACAAACGGCTTTTGTCCACTATGACCACATAATCGAAATCCGATTTCTCCGTCTGCCCCACCGTCCCCAGACTGCCGACCAGCATAAGGGAGATAATTGCCGGCTCAGCTTCGCTTTTTACTAGCTCAACACCCTGGAAAAAGCGGTTGAACCCGGCCATGTGCGACTCCTTCGGCTCCCATGATGAGATGCCGCATATAGCGTCCTTGGGACATTCAAGCCCCTCAACATCGTTGAAGTTGAAAAACAGCAGAACCGGCACGGCTGAGAAAAGGCTCTGTTCGTCGTCATTGAAATTCGAAGAGGCATTGTATACTCTCTGGATGTTGTAAGAATCAAACGCGTGCCGCAAATCGGAAAATTTAGCGCTTGCATTACCAGGCTTCAAAAGCTACCTCCTATCCCGACCTGCCCAAATCGCCGAACCCTATTCTATTGCGCGATGGGTCGACTTGGAAATACTTCACCTGATTCCAAAACCAAAACATCGGCGCCATCCCGCGCTAATAACCTGTTATTCCGGAAAGCAGTTCGGCGAAAAAAAGAAGAATGGGAGTTCCCTGTCCGCCAACACATTATATCTTACAGCCTCCTCTTCAAGAGCGGAGATCCTCCCGCGCAGTTTTTCCCTTTCAGGTTCAAGCTTGCCTATCAGGAAATCGTTCAGCTCCGAAATACGCGCGCCGAGCTTTTTCTTGTCGGCTCCCTCCTGTTTTATCTCGAGAATCAGGCGTTCCTTTTCATCGTACACCTCTTCAGTATCCCCCGTCATTTCGAGATAATCCTCAGGGTGGAACCTCATCTCACGCTCTTGCTGCGTCAACTCACTTATTGCCGATGCCGGGTCTGTCAATCCTTCTACCTCCAGCGTGCATGAAGCGACTGCGAAGACCGGCGGCGTCATCCCGAAAAGGGAGCTGACAATTTCGTCTGTCACCTGATCGTATTTTGCTCCGCCGATGCCGTGCACGAACAGATCGCCTAGAAAGAGACGTTGCAACAATGAAAGGGCCACGGCTCTAGGCCATATTCTTATCCCCGCATCAAGGCATGCTTGTTTCAGTTTTTCAGGAGAGTCAATCTCCATCTCCCCGTTTGCATCAATATATATTTTTCCATCCCTGGCCTTTGCAAATAGCGGGCTTCTCTCCCCCCCTTCCACTTTCCAAAGGAGGGTTTCAATATTTCCATCCTTTGCCTGAAGGTCAGGAAACGGATTTGCAGCGGATCTCAACTGATGCGCTCTTCTGTAATTCGCCAGGGACGAATTGAACGCGACCCTAACCTCGGCTCCCTTTGCGATAAGATGATAGACAAAGATATGGAAATTGTCCGTCATGCAGATCTCCGAAAGCGGCAACTCGAACACCCCTGATGATAATTCGGGGCAGTACTCTCGCTTGAGCATCAGCATTACGTCACGCATCTTGCCGGGAAGATTTCCCGAGCGCTCCCCTATCACCTTTTCCAGGAATTTTTCCGCGAACTCAAAACGCCCTCCGGGAATCGTTGAAAGATCGTCGAAAGCCTCTTCAAGGAATTTGCCGAGCCTATCCTTATCCGTCTTCGCATCCGAGTAGAAAATCGCTTCATCGCCCAGCGGGAGCATCGAAAGTTTCCTGATCTTCGGCCTCTCCCTGAAGGAAGGGACCTTCGCGGAGAAACATCCAGATGGCTCGGTGTCCATCGAAATCCATAGCGGATTAAACAATTCCGACTGTCCGGCCAAGAGCCTGTATTTGTAATAAACACCTGCGTGAAACGGATATGGCTGATGGCCCGACAATAGAAGTGGTTTATCAGGGTAAAATACCGGGACTTCTACCCCAAGACCTTCCATATATTCCAGAGCCATGGCGAACACCTCGCTACGCCACGATTTTGCGTCGATGCCGAAAAAGTTTGAGGGAATTTTCTTGTTGTTCTCTTCCGCGATCTTTCTCCAGTCGCGGTGCGGCGGTTTACAAAATGTTTCGCCCCTGCCCGGAATGGAGATCATGGTATAAGGTGATCGAAAGAGCGGACACCTATCTCTTCGAGCTTAACAAACGGTTCGCCGAATCCAACCCCTGCGAGATACCCGAAGTATGCGGCCTGCGCCCTGAGCCTGTTTATTATTTCATCTCCGCGAGGCTTATCTCCAGAATAGAACTGCGACCTGTAAACCTTCACGGCCTCAAGCTTCTGCTCGATTGTTTCAGAGATATCAAATATCAGCGTTGGCTCTATCATTTTCTTAAGATGGATGCAGAGGTAAAAGAATATTCTGGGCGGATAAAAAGGTTCACCCTTCATATCGGTCTTCGTGTACTTTGCTATAAATCTGGCCGACTGCGCCAGACTGGAAGCCGCTACATGGTCCGGATGCGCGTCAAGATGATATGGCGCGAGAATAACGTCCGGCCTTATCTCCCTGTAAACTTCTGCCAGTTTCACCCTCGCCTCGTCACTGTCTTTCATCCACCTGTTTTGAAGACCGAGATTTATCCTTCTCTCAACTTTAAGAATAGCGTTTGATTCCATGGTTTCTTTCGCCCGAACCTCCGGCGAGCCATATGGTGTCGGCTCTCCGTTTGTTAAATCGCAGATTGTTACGCTATCCCCCTTTTTTATGAGAGAAGCGACCGTCCCACCGGCGCCTAGCTCTATATCGTCCGGGTGGGCGCCAACGGCGAGGATATTTGCCATCGATTCATCTCCCTTTCAAGTACCTTCATGTAAAAATCGAGCCTTCTATCGGGATCATCCATTTGCGCGCCGAAGGAGCGATTCAGATTTTTATAGATCCTCGCGATAGGGAACTCCCCAACCTTGAATCCAAGATGAAAAGCCTGTATCCAGAATTCTATCGGAAACGCATAGCCATGCTCCCGCAAGTCCATTTTTACGAGAGATTTCACCTTGTACCCCTTCATGCCGCAAAAACCGTCGGTCAGCTTGTAGCCGGTTATTCTGTTTACATTCTCCGTGATGACCCTGTTGATGCGATATCTGTCGGGAGGGGGCTCGTCATTATTCTCCATCACCTTCAGGTATCTTGAAGCGGAGAAAACATCCAAATCTCCCATATCCCTGAAGATCGTCGGTATATGATGAGGCTCGTGCTGCTCATCACAGTCGATGGTCACCACGCAGCTGTAACCATTTTCAGCCGCGTATGAAAAACCGTCTATGAGCGATTTACCATAGCCCATGTTGGTTTTATGTGAAAGAACGCGCACACCCTTGAGGTTCGCGATTATTTCGGAAGTCCCGTCGGTAGATCCGTCATTTATTATCAGGATATCGCCGTCATAATAGCGCTTGATCGTCCGTATGACATTGCTGATGTAAGGCTCTTCGTTGAATACAGGTATTATGACAATACGTTTATCCGTGCAATGCTGCGACATAGCTTTCCTGTATTGATAAATAAACCCGGCGTAAAATGTTAAATCGGCTAGGCGTCAAGGGTTAAGTTGGCATTTTCAACCAGTGTATCCAGGTTTAGAATCACCAGCAACGTTTCCCCAAGCCTTCCAACACCAACAATATATTCGGAATCAAGTTTTGTGGACGAAGGGGGAGGAGGGGAAATAATGTTCTTCGGAATGCTGAAGACCTCCGTGACCTCATCCACCTCAAACCCTACGAGACCGACTGTCGTATTAACGAGGACTATTCGAACCTCCTCAATGTCGATATCCTCTTCGGGAAAATGAAAACGCTCCCGCAATGAGATCACCGGCACTACCTTGCCGCGCAGATTGAGCACCCCCTTCACGAAGCTGAGCGACCGCGGGATCCTGGTAATATCCAGATTGCGGATTATCTCCTGAACGTTCATGATGTTTATGCCGTAAAGCTCATTGCCGAGCTTGAACCCTACGAGTTGAACCATTTCAACGCCGGAATCTTCCTTCTCAACTACCTCCGAATACTCATCTCCGAACAGCGGAATATCTTCAACACCTGACATTCCATCGTACTGGCCGCCACTCTCATCGTTATCAAACGGCGTCCACTCTTCGCTGTTTTCACCGGTCGACTTCGACCCTTTAGGGGAGGTCACACTCTGAGCATACTGTGAGTGATTCGGCTCCTGTATGCGGGGTATCATTTTGGGAACCTTCCAGATGCTGTCGAGCTCCACTTCCAGCGGGTTGTGCCCAAGTATTTTATCCGCCAATTTCCACAATCTCCTTTGCAACGGAAGCCATTGCTTTCGCGCCGTGGGAATCGGGGGCGAAATCGAAAATCGTCCTGCCGAAACTCTGCGCCTGATCAAGCTTCATATCGTACTTTATAACCGTTTTTGACATCTTCCCGCCAAAATGATTTTTCAGTTTGTTCATAATGGATTCTACCAGAATAGTTTCCATGAAAAAAGTGGGGACCACCATCGAAAGACGCAACTCTTCATGGTCGAAATTCTCCCGGACGGTCTTGATGGTATCAAGTATCTCCGCGCATCCATCCAACGCCAGGTATGTAAGCGAGACAGGTATGACCACCTCTGTACATGAGTAGAGTATGTTCACCGTGAGAAGCCCTAGCGAAGGAGGCGAATCAATCAAGACATAATCGTACCCTTCGGCCTGTTCTATCTTGTCCCGCAGTTTCCTGTGCCTGTCGGGATGCTTTGAAACGTTCACCACCACGTCTGTGAGAAGCTTGTTTGATGGGATGATTGAAAGGTTGTCGTACTTTGTGTGCAAAACTACATCCTCTACTGAGATGTCTGGGTAAACAAGCAGATCAAAGGTTGTCTTTTTAAGCGTATGTATGTTCACCCCAAGCGATTTGCCGATGTGCCCCTGCGGATCCATGTCGATTACCAGGACTTTTTTCCCTTGAAGGGCTATCCATGCGGCGACATTTGATGAAAGGGTGGTTTTCCCGCTCCCCCCCTTTTCATTGACAAAAGCAATTCTCCTCATAATGCCTGAATATCCTTCAACGCTTTACCGCCTTTAATATCTGCGCTTTCATGTCTTCCAGCGGCAATATTTTATCGGCCAGATGCTCTTCAACTATTGCCCTCGGCATACCATAGACGACACAGCTTGCCCTGGCCTGGGCAAAAACCTGAGAGTTCCCCTTTTTCATCTCTCTTGCGCCGATCAATCCATCCTGCCCCATTCCTGTTAAAACTACTCCGAGCGCAGTACCGGGGAACGCCAAGGCGACGGAGAGGAGCATCTGATCTACACTGGGACGGTGGAGAGAGTTGGACGGTTCCGGATCCAGATCAATGACAGCCGGTGTAGTGCGCCCTTTTTTTACCTTAAGGTGGAACTCGCCGGGAGCGAGATAA